>QHYQ01000168.1 GCA_003224175.1 Acidobacteriota bacterium | reverse complement strand
GTGCGTACACTTGCTGGCCGGCACAGGGAATGGCCCAGCTTCGATAAAGAGCTTTCAGACGATTCATTACCCGCGTGAGATCTCGAGTGATCGCCAGATAGCTGCGCGCCAATTCCCTCACAGTTCGTAGGCCGTTCTCTCCGTGGTAGACCGGCGAGAGAAGCCCGGTCCGCAGCAGATCGGCCAGCTTTCGGGCATCGATGCGATCGTTCTTGTTGCCCGCTTTCAGCAGGGAGTTTTTGCGCGGATCACACACCAGCACCTTGGTGACGTGTGGCTTGAGCAGGTCGTGTAGCCAGGCCGCACAGGTCCCTTCTTCAAAGGCCATGTGCAAGCTTCCGCAAAGTCCGTGAACAAACTGCAGGATGGTTGCTGCTTTCGTTTCCAGGATGGACTCCATCACCAGTTTGCCGGTGGAATCCAGAACTGCCGCTGAGATCGTTGCCTGATGAACATCGAGCCCAATATACTTGGCGTCATTCACGAGGGTGCTCCTTCCTGTAGGCGTTGATGCGAGAGATCAAAACCTACTCTAAGGGGCGCCCTTTTATAATGCGTTTCTCGGGCACGAGCCACTCCCTAACGCTTATCTGATTTTCTTCGTGACGTTTATTTGTGCCATCGGGTTTGTCGGTAATCTCGTCGTTCCCAAATCGATCGATTCCGGCGCAGAAGGCTTTTCTGTCGCGGCGCTGGTAATCGATGCGCTCTTGCTGGGACTGTTCGCCATCCAGCATAGCGTGATGGCCCGCCAGTGGTTCAAGCATGCGTGGACGAAAGTTATCCCCCACCCGATCGAACGGAGCACTTATGTCCTGCTCGCCAGCCTGTGCCTCGACTTGCTCTATTGGCAGTGGCGGCCGATGACGGGAGTCGTGTGGGACGTCCAGAACTCCGCCGGCCGATGGATACTTCTTGCTCTTTTCGGCCTTGGTTGGCTCACCGTCCTGGGAAGCACCCTTATGGTCAGTCATTCTGACCTTTTTGGCGTTCGTCAAGTGGCTCTCTACATGCGCGGGCAGCCCTACAAGCCGATAGGCTTCAAGACGCCGATGCTTTACCAGAATGTTCGGCATCCTATCTACCTCGGGTTCCTCGTCGCTTTCTGGGCCACGCCCAAAATGACTCAAGGCCACCTGTTATTTTCCATCGCGACGACGGGCTATATCCTGTTGGCCATTCAATTCGAAGAACGCGACCTGATTACTTTTTTCGGAGATGCTTACCGGCAGTACCGCCAGCGTACTCCGATGCTCGTTCCCTTCTGGAAGCGCGCCCGATGAACTGGCCCGGTGCCAGCCAATCCCCTTCAACCCTCTCGGCTTTCGACTAAGGGACTCCGCGCCGCGCGCCGAAATATTTCAAGATGATAAACTGGCGGTATGCCCGCGCGTGGAGAAACCCAGTCCACGACAACACCTCGCAAACCCAGAAAAGGCAAAGCGAAGCTGCCGCCGATACTGCTGTGGTGTCGGGCCATCGGCCTTTTTTCTGTGCTCGCCGGAGGATTCGGCTTAACGCAGCCGCAATTCTTCTGGTTTGCCGTAGGCCTGGTATACGGCGGTCTCTTGCTGCTGATCGCGGACGTTTACTTCGAGCCGAACCTCCCTCGTGCATTCAAGGCTGTCGTCGGAGCAATAGTGATAGCGGCGGTGTTCGCTTTCAGCCTGCTGGTCGTCTTTGTCCCGGCGCCCCTTGCCCTCAGTTCGCTCTCGTCGGACATCAACTACGCCGAAGGATCGGGTCCGGGAGGCATTGCGTGGCGGGCAGTGTTCATCGAATTGGTTTTGACCGTGAACAACCCCACCGGCCGCGGCTACGACGACGTAGACCTCTTGGTCCGCCCGGATTATCCGGTTGCCGCAATCGCTCAATTGAGCAATCTGTCGGACGTTTCTTTCGAGGATTACTACGGAGTGACGGACCGGATCACAATAGAGGACCTCAGCACCAGGGTAGGCCACCCAATGGTCTTTTTGGCGACTGACGCTGGGTATAAAGTCCACTGCGGTCACATTCCACCTCATAGCAGTCTGCAAATCGTGATGGCGGTTGTGGATACGAAAAAATCAGAGCCGCAGGACCCCAATAAACCTGTCATCCTGCCCGGGAACGTATCCCTGGATGATTTTTTTATGGAACAGACTTTCGACACGAAGGGCGACAAAGCAACCTACTGGTTTGGTAGTCCGAAGAATCTGTCAGCCTACGCGCCCGGAGCGAAACCCAAAAAGATTGCCGTCAGCGGCTCCTACACCGCTGCAAGCAGGAATCGGGGTGTAAGCCAACAAGTTGTTGTTTTCGGCGGAAGACCGAATTAGGACACTGCCGCTTGCGGGCAGGGTGTACGGTCCCTGGTTTATCGCGGTAATCGAGACGGCGCTCCCGTTCTTGCCGCGTAAGGGCCGCTCCTAAAACCAGCCGCATTCGGCCGGCCCGGGTCGCCGGCCCCGATCCGGGCCTTTACTTTTTTCTTGGGGGGTGCCTCAGATGCGGGTTGCCTACTGGAGGGGCTGTTGGTACGCTAGCCTTCTCGAGCCATGGATTCATCGAATTGGCGAGTCCTTCGAGCGATAGGGATGCACACGCTCAACAGTACCGCTGCAATCCTGTCCTTCGTAGTCTTGTCGTGGCTCACTGAACGGGGTGTTCACACGATTCTGCTACTCAGGATTCTCGAATTTATCGAGGGCACTGTCTTGATCGTGGTGCTTTTGGTGTTCGCGATCAACGTGATATATGATTTATTACCGGAGCAGCTGCGCAATGTCATCACGTCTAGATTCGTTTTTGCGTGAATCGGGCAAGCTCTACATCCTCTACCTTTCGGCTGGAGTTGCTGCGATACCGGCGGGACTTATTTATGCGCTTTTTGCCGTAAATGGCTATGATCGCTGGTGGA
The DNA here is from genome assembly GCA_003224175.1 of Acidobacteriota bacterium. Lineage (GTDB taxonomy): Bacteria > Acidobacteriota > Terriglobia > Acidiferrales > UBA7541 > Palsa-189. Next base: position 2,458 of record QHYQ01000168.1, on the reverse strand, counting down.
CGGCTGTTCCCTGCATAGGCCTTGGGTTTTGGATGGCCAGGGAAACGTGGAAATATCTCTCGTTAAGATTGCAAAAACCTATCGCGCCGGTCATCGCGATCAATGTGGGTGCGAAGGGCTTTGGCGTTCGATTTACCGCCGCCGCTGTCGTTGCATCGGCGTTCGTGGTTCCCGCCGTTCCTTTGCCCACCTGGGCTGCTGTTCAAATGACTCAAAATGTCGCGGTAGTGTGGCAAGGGCATTTTGCGACAACGCAGGATCGCAACGCACTGCTGCCGTCATTACCCTGATGCCTTTTCCTGAGACTAAAGCCTGCCTCGTTTGCGAGGGCGCTCGGCTCGAGGCCTACGGTAAATACTCGGTACTCGGTTTTTACGGTATTGCCCCCGACGTCTACATCGCCATTCGGGAGTTCATTCAGCCGATCACGCTTTGCTTCTTTTTTGTTTGCGGTAGAGGTTCTGGAAACTTCAATGTTGGTGCACGCTTGATCGCGCCCAATGGCAGCATTATCGAACCGCCTTCAGTACAAGCGTCGCTTGATGCGAGTATACCGCTTGCTTTTTTCATCTTCACCGTCCAGAACGCCCTTCCGGGTCCAGGGCAATACCGGGTCCTGCTTCGTGCGAACCAAGAGGAAAGATATGCCACAACCATAGAATGCAGCCATGTGACGCCCGAACAAATGGCTCACCTCAGAGGACCTTGACCTCACCACACTGTCGGAATTGCCCTCTGCCTCCTCGTCCGCCATCTCGGAGCGCTCGACGATCGCCACGCGCCGAGCGCCTCGTATGCAGTTAAGCCAGTCATTCGTACACTAACGATGCGACTATCGCGGTCTCACGTCGTGCCGAGGGCCGCCCGATTCTCTATCAAACTCAAGCTCTTGGCATGATCCTCGCAAACGTAAAGCGGACCGGTTCCGCCGCGCTGCCAATGCATCATGAGTGACGTTCCGTACTCGCAGTTTAATCGGTAAAACGAAGACAGAAGTTCAGAAGGTTTTTTAGTTTGGAGCCGCCACCGTGCGCGCTTCTTGCAATGAAATGTGTGTGACATGCCGGAGATTCTCGGCGCCTTCTGAGATTGTTCTCCCGAAACGCTGAGTCGTGTTGCCGAACGTGCAACCGTACGTCGCGTGCTGCCGTAGAGCCACCAACGGACCCAGCTTTCTGGGATTATTCTTTTTCGCATTTCTCCATCCGGCGGCTTGCTGTTCGACACTTTTCTTCGAGACTAGCAATCTGCTCGCCAATCCAGCTGTTTGCAAAGAAGAGGGTTAACTGTGCGGAAATGCAGGCTTTTTCCGCTTTGTGGCAAAGTTCCACCTCTATCGGCAAACTGGCCCGCTGCCAGCCAATCCCCTTCAACTCTCGTTGGCTCTCGACTTGGAGACCCCGGGCCGTAGAATGACCCATATACGTCGCGCGAAGACGAAGCGGAACAAAACACCGCACAGCAGTTCGAGGGCCGGGCCGCGAGGTTCCGGCCCTCCTCATTTTAGGGACGCGCGCCTCCGAGCCGGGCGCCTCAGTCTCCGATGATGCCCTCTCTTAGGACTTATCGACCGTGGCGCGCAACGAGGGAACCTCGCCCCTGTGCGGCTCCTGTCAGGAGTTCCGGCTCACATCTGTAACGTCGTGTAAGGATTGAGGATCTCAGCCGCGGCACCTTGCGCACAATGGTTTGACAGTCGGCCAGTTCCTCGGGGATGCGAACACGTGTCTCGGCGGCGGCTCTTGCATTTACAGTTTTGGTCAGCTGGATTCGGTTACCGCGAACCTCAACTTCTCATTCCAGTCGGGAACGGTCAGCACGTTTGCGCAGACCAACCTCGCACCGCCGACATCCCCAGTCCCGGAGCCATCGTCTCTGTCGCTGATGGGGCTCGGGTTGCTTGGCCTCGGATTTCTGCGGCGCCGCTTCATTCGCGTCTGACGCTGGCCTTTCTCCCTGCTCTGGCAGCTCTTTGCTATCTTGTCCCTAGCTTGTCCATATTTTGGCCTTTCTTCTTGTGTAAGTTAAGTTAGAGGGCCTACCGAAAACGAACTCGGGCGAGCGCTATTGTCCGAACTGCTGTTGCCTCTTCAAGCCGAACGGCGAAATACTGAACGTTCCCGCACTGCCGCGCGATTAGAGTGTCTCCCCTACTTCCTCTTCCTCTGAACCTTCTTGTGATAGTGCTCGATCGCTTTGCGAGCCTCCTCCACGTCCTGCTCCTTGCCGATGTTGTACCGATCGAACATGGAGCGGGTAACGTGGCCGGAGATGTCCATGATGCGTCGTTCCTCCAAGCCCGCATCCGACATGTTGCGAATGGCCGTGTGGCGCGTGTGACGTAGCACCGGACCGACGTAGCGCATGCCCTTCACGCTGCGCTTGCCGTGCCTCGGACATTGGCTCCCTTCGCAGCGCGCTCCGCACTCTCGGCACTCAAACCACGCGCCAGCGATGC
>QHYQ01000167.1 GCA_003224175.1 Acidobacteriota bacterium | reverse complement strand
CATCGACAAAGGCCATCGCCGGTTCTAGTTTCGGTCTCTCTCTTTCCGGTGTTTTGCGTTTTACCGGAACTGCGTTGACTACCGCCTCACGCACCATCCGCCGGTGAATCCCCAACTTCTTAGCGATTCCTCGGATCGTTCCACCACCATGCTCGTACTCCCGTCGAATCTGCTCGTATAGCTCCACCTTGGCTCTCCTGTCCACCAGTCCTCCCTTGGGGCGGCTAAGCCCGAAGCAGAGTCCACGGTATACGGTTTTCAGTAGGGTGGGGCCAAATCAAAGTATCGAAAGGGGCCAAATCAGAGTATCGAAATCAGCCTGATGTCCCGCACTCTTCCAGGAAAGGGATTTCGGGGCAGGTACTTAGAATGGCAGGAGGGTGGGGAAAGTAAATGGTACGACTTCTGGGAGTCTAGTCAGCCGCCGGGCGGGCCGTGGGTGTGGTTCCGACGTGCCGATGAAGGAGTAACGGATAGCTTACTTCGGGTGTGATTCCTAGTACCTTCACCGAACCTCAATCCCCATAATGAACTGTCGGCCTATAGTGCGAGGCAATCATGTCCACTCAGGCTGCCCGTGCTGCACATGTCGAGCGTCGTCGCAGCACTCGCTTACCTATCCGCCAGACACTCATAGTTTGCGGAGATGCCGGTCGGTTTCAAGAACAGACTTGTACATATTCTCTAAACGCCCACGGAGTCCTGGTAGCTTTAGCAGCGACTGTGAAAATAGGCCAGATGCTTATCATCCAAAACCCTGAGAATTGGGCGGAAAGAGAGGGTCGTGTAACCAGCCTTGGTCGGTGTTACGCAGGCCGAACTGAAGTGGGGATAGAATTCACGGAGCCTGCCCTGGATTTCTGGCTTATCCGTGCCAGTTCCAAGACGCCCACCCACACTGATTAAACAATTGTCTGCCGCGAACCCGAAAGCCGTCGCTACTGCCTTGCCACTCACCCTCACAACCCGCAGGATACTTAGTCCGTCTCGTCACCAAACGTCGGGTCTGACCTCGCTCTCCGATCAGTTGGCCACTTTCGATTTTGCTTTGGGTTGTTCGTCGGCTCCCGTTACGACAGAGGTCATCCACGATAAGGATTTTTGCCGGCAAGCACTTCGCTGATCTGCAGAAATTGTGCGGCTTCAAGTTCTGCACGGACGCAACAAATCATGAATCCGGTTCTCCATCCCTCGACGGAGTGTGTTCTGTTGCCTCTTGATAAAGAGAAATCGGTCCCCGGTCATAACGTGAATACAAGCGAGGTATTCACGAGTGGCCTCGCCGTGGATTTCGCATTTAAGTCTTGGCATTGCCGTTTTCAGTTCCGTAAACCTTGGACGGATCGATCATCTCCCAGATGCTTGCGAGGTGATGATGGTCGTGCTCCGCAACAAAGTACAAATGATCCACGAGCCGCATGGGTTGCTTCAGGCGCGGATGCAGCCAAACAGTGCAGGCTGAAGTGTCCCCAAGTGATCCACCAAACGGAGTCGCGCTGTGCGGAATCCAGCTATCAACTCCCGGCTGTTGTGATTGGCCTCATCAGTCTTGTGCTCAGGTCCGCGACCGTGAGCGTGTTCCTATCCGCGAGAGAGTCATCCACTCGCGCCATCCACAGCGGTTCCAGGTCAAGCAGGTGACCGGCGTGCTCCTGGGCTAATCACTGTTGAGGCCGACGATCAGGAAATTCTGGGAAAGTGCTTGGCCGACGACGAACCAAGCCGATAATCCTCCTGACGCGAGGCCGCCTCCCCGGACCCGAAACTCAATCGGCGGTGAGATCGGTGTGATTGTAGAAGAGGCTCTTCGGAATCAATCGTGAAGAAAGCACTATGCCTCGACGAGGTGGTTGCGCACAGCATATCGGACCAGCTCGCTCACGCAATGGCAACTGAGCTTACGCATGAGGTTTGTGCGATGCGTTGCCACTGTCTTGGTACTCAGGTCGAGCAGGGCCGCGACTTCCTTGTTGATTTTACCTTCCGCCAATAGCTGTAAGACTTCTCTTTCCCTGGCGGTGAGTACACTAGACTCCCCGTCCGTTGGCGTCGGTCTCTTTCCCGTGAACCCGTCCAGAACAATTTGAGCGGCCTTCTGTGTGAAGAACGTCTGGCCCGCTAAGAGAGCTTGGATTCCTAACACCAAATCCCGACCAGCATCCGCCTTTAAGATGTATCCTCGCGCTCCAGCACCTAGTACATTCGCGATCACTTGTTCGGAGTCGTGCATGCTGAGAATGAGAATTTTGGTGTGCGTGTTAAGTTTCAATATCTGCTTCGTGGCATCGAGACCATTCAGGGAGGGCATACTGATATCGAGTATGGCTATGTCGGGCTTCAATTCACTCGCCTTCGCAACGGCACCTCTTCCGTCCTTAACTTCTGCGATGATTTTCCACTGTGGTTGCTCCTGAATAAGTGACCGAAGGCCTTGTCGAACAACGTCGTGATCGTCTGCAACGAGGATCCGTGCTGGGCACATAGGGGCACTCTCTCTCTGCTGAAAAGCTGAAAGGATTGAAAGCGGCAGCGGCAATATACGTTGCAAATAGGGTTGATCAGCAATACGTGAGATTCCGTAGGAGCGACACACTTAGAAGCAGGGAGCTTGGTCCTGCGATCTGTATCTCGGAAGCGCTTCTTCCGATTCCAGCGCTATAGTTGAAGTCACCATTTTTTCCCGTGGCTACCAATGTGAGCATTTGGGGATCGTGGTCGAGGGCTACATACAATCGGCGGAACCAACCCATGTGGACCCGAGTCTCAAGTTGGTTGGCAGCAGGCGGTTCTCGATGCGTTCATGGAAATGCGCCCGGAACACTTACCCCCGAAAGTAACCGCAGCGGAGCGGGCGATCTCTGCACGATTATGTGCCCGCAACTGCCCGACGCCCTCGATGCCGACTCAGATTAAGCGCTCCGCTGCCGAAAGATCCGGCCGTGCTGGCAGCCTGCAGTATCCACCAGTGTCGCCGTATCCATTCATGCTTGCTGGTCATCATGTGGTGGCTGAGAAAATCGAAAATCGTGGGGCCAATCTGAACTGCGGCATAGAGAGAAGCATTTCCGGCAACTGGCCGCAGAAGCGGATCCAGCTCCCGCGCATTATACTGAGATAAAGCGCGGCGAGTGGTCCACGCATCGAAAGCGGCCCCGCTATGCTGAGCAATGCTGAGTCCCAGCCACATCCTGTGAGTGCGATGATCAGGGAATATCCTGCGTTGAGGCGAGTTGATGATTATTGGAGATGTGCTAACAGTCGCGAAAACAGCACGCACATCCGGTCCGCCACTGAGCGGGGAGGCAGGCTCTGGCACCAAACGTTCCGGCAGGAAAGCCATCGGCTTCTCATTGCTTTCGGTGACCGCTTGCTGCGGCGCAATGGTTTCGGGCCCAGAAGGGTCCGCAATGTCTCCACATTCTGAATTGATAGGGGCCGTTCCGCCCGCGACGACGAGGGCTTGGCTCAAGACATTTATCGCTTGTGGGTCGCGCTGTGCGGTACCTGATCCCGCGTTGCCCAGCGGCGACTGTTGAGCCCACGCTGGGAATACAAACAAGGCGACAACGGGGCACACCAGTGGCGATAATTTCATAATTCCTCCTGAGCAAAGAACGACTCCTGGGAATACAACGGGATCGACAGTAGGGCCGAAGAGCGACGTGTTGGCTATCCACTAATTCTAATGTCCCGGGAGCGTACTCGTGTGAATGTGGAATGCCAATAGGGGAGTGGCCGTAGCGTCGATAGCTATGTTACTTAGACTTACGTAGCTCTTTAGTACTGCCACTCTGACGCATCCTCAAAGAACGAGGTAGCCGTAACATTCGGTGATTTTCTCTCTGCTCGTGCTTTGGAAGCATTGAGTGGCAAGGGCCTCACTGCTTGTCATTTCGCCGTCGTACCTTGGAAGCTGACGAGCTCCCAGCCATCTGCACCCAAACATCGGCGACTTGGTCTGACTGCACACGGTGTAGCGCTTTGACCATCGCGTCGTATGTGTCCTTGTACGTCGCGACAGCGGTGTTACCGTCAACAAGCGGTGACGCTGGCGGAAGCAGTGCGCAGCTCGTAACTAAAACGTTATAGGTACTATTCGCAGAACGCACGCCGTAGCAGAGAATGATCACAACGCTTGGCGACCGTGACTGGATACGTGCTACTCGCCATGATCAGAATCGCCTGGAGAATTGCCCGTGGCCGATAAATGTTTCATTGACAGCTGCGAGGCGAAGCCTACGTGGTGGGCGGAGACGCCACTAGGCCTGGTCTGCTCATGCTCCGAACATAAACACCATCTTGCCGGATTCAAAAGTCAGGGCCCGCTGGATCAAGCACTGGATCAAGCAAAGGATAAAACATGAAGGCGAAGTGGCTGCCTGCTCAGCAGATACATCGGCGAGGGCACCGTCAAGTTCGGTGGCCTCTGAAAGCAGAAGGCCGTCACGGTGCCCGGTACCGGAGTATCTATCGCGACTCCGGCGCGAGCCGCCAGTAGGAGGGCAGCATGGGCGAACTCTCTCCTGTCCATTGGTTGATGTTTTTAGCGCTAGTCATCATCATTTCTGTCGTAAATGTGGTCGGGTACATAAGCCGCTTCGGATGCTTCGTTCAAACGGAGATCACATTTCCCCAAGGGACGAGCATTCGCATCGTGATGACCAATAAAGGCGCTACGTTCGCGGCGACCGGCGTAGCGACTTATGTCACAGCTCAAGGAATGGGAATTGTGTTCATCACTGTTGAGGCCGACGATCAGGAAATTCTGGAAAAGTGGTTGGCCGACGACGAACCAAGCCGATAATCCTCCTAACGCGAGTGCCGCCGACCCGGACCCGAGATTCAACCGGCGCTAAATCGCGGCAAAAGGGAGCAGTTTGGACCTAGGCGCGGCTGCTCCCTGGACTAGCACAGTTTTTGTTGGATTTGACGCGGAAGAAGACGATCTCCTTCCTGAGATCGAAGTCGCGGTCATGCTTCTGCTGCCCACCCTTTCAGGTCCTTCGGGTATTCCGGTGAAAAGCCCATCAGACTAACATCCTTTCCTCAGCAGCGGAGGCGACACGAGTACCGCCATTGCCCACTTTGGAGATTGGGACCTTCTTTATGCGAATGCGCTTTTGGAGCCTGATGGGAATCGGCTGCCTGAATGGATCGTTGCTGCGGAGTTTGCGATCAAGGAACGTCTCAAAGCGATAGCAAATCGTGATAACTCTGAAAAGCTAGTACTAGTTGATGCGCTCCGAGCTTTGCACGCGCTCGGTGCTCGGCGAAGGCCAGCAAACCTCTGACGGAACCTAGAACCAAACCATGATGCTCTCTGGTGAGTCGGTTTGTGATTGGATCGTAGGGGCTTGTGGCAAGCGGAGGAAAGAGGTGTACTGCTAGGGTTCGATCATGTTGTTTCTGACCGCGTAACGTATTAATTCAGTCACCGAGTGTATTTCGAGCTTGCGCATGATATTAGCTCGATGGGTTTCGGCCGTCTTGACACTGATCCCCAGAGCCACCGCGACTTCCTTGCTGCTCTTGCCTTCCGCCAGTAGTTGCACAATTTCCCGCTCTCTCCCAGTGAGCGATTTATGTATCAGAGGCGTTTGTGTTGCCGAGCCTGGTTGGCAAAATCCATCGATCAGAACCCGGCCTGCACCCGAGGTAAGGAATGCTCGATTGTTGGCAAGGCTTCGACGGCAATCAAGACCTCGGTGCTGGAATCTGATTTCAATACGTAAGCGCGGGCACCAGCGTCCACGATTTCTCGAACAAGCTGATCGGAATAATGGAGCGATAAAACGAGAACCTCGGTCTTAGGGAGCATCTTGCGTATCTGCCGCGTAGCTTCTAGCCCGCTCAGTTCAGGCATGCTGATGTCCATCACGACGATGTCGGGGCGATGCTGTGCAGCCAAGACGACAGCTTCTCGGCCATTGGTCGCTTCAGCGCAGAGTATCCAACCCGGCCTCGATGAGAACAGCGCCTTTAATCCCCGTCGCATGACCTCGTGATCGTCTGCGATCAATATTCGAAGATTATTCAGGACTGGCATCCGTGTTCCCGAAGGCCGCTCTACAAAGGCTTCTGAATGACGGGTGCGGATTTCGCGTTCATCGCGTCCCGGCATCGTGGGCATGCTTCGTCGTATTTCTCAATCGTATAGGTCTCGCCCAAGCGCATCAGTTGTTTCGCACTTTCCTCAGCCGCCGCATGCGTGTCGAAGCGTTCCCAATCCAATGCCATTATTGCAGACCAACGAATGTGGTAGTGGAGTCCGTTTGCGGCCCATGTAGCCTCCTGGGGCTCATGTCCCGCACTCTTCCAGGAAAGGGATTTCGGGGCGATTCACTGTAGCACGCGGGGCTAAAGTAAAGGGCAGCATGCTACCCAAAAGCAAAACGTTTCAACCAGTTACCATACTACGACGCGGGCACAGCGCGCGGATTTACTTCAACGCATCGCTGTACAGCTTCCGTATGCCGGTACGCAAAAATGGTTGGGCGGCTTCGTATTCCGACAGGTCCATTCGTTTTTGGGCCGGGGCCCGCTCAACGCCGATTTCGACTAAGCCTTTCGGGACATAGCGAAAGATGACCGAGATGCGGGCCGCGCAGGGGTGTTTTTCGGCGGGCATGGAATGCCTGATTTTCCAGAAGAACGTGAGCAGC
>QHYQ01000201.1 GCA_003224175.1 Acidobacteriota bacterium | reverse complement strand
AAATCAAATCGGGCGCGGCGGCGCAGGTCAATCTCGGTACGATCACGGGACTCGTGTTGGGAGCCCCGGAATTTCAGCAGCGATAACTAGCGATAAAAAAGGGGCAGCCCGCAGGCTGCCCCGAAGGGTTGAGCAGTTGTAGTGAGCTCTTGAGCTTAGTGCTTGTCGTAATCCATCGCCATGTGCAATTCCTTCAACGCCTGATCGAGATGTTCGACGGCCTTGGCGCGGTGCCCGCCGAAATCGCGGTCGGCATAATCCTGGAAGGCTCCAGGTTGTCTTTTCTCATAGCTGTCCTTGGGTACAGGTCTTTTGTATCTTGCCCCGCCTGCAAACAAACCTCTGATAGAATGCGCCCGCAACGCTCTCCAAAAGGCCCCCGAACCTGTTCGATAAATTCGCCATCCGGCGGAAAGGAAGGAGGCAGGCCCGTGGCACAGGAAAAAACGCAAACGTTTGAGAATCACAACAGAGTCGTTCCGGCCTACCACATGTTCGTTTTCGGCGTTTTCTTGATCAATTTCGTATGGCGTCTCGTTCAGCTAAAAGACGGCATCACATTCGCTTCCATCATGAACGTCCTGCTCGGCGCCGCGTTTGTGGTTCTTTTCTTCTACGCGCGCACATTCCCTCTCACGGTGCAGGACCGGGTGATTCGTCTGGAGATGCGCCTCCGCCTGGAGCGCTTGCTGCCGCAAGATCTGCGCTCGCGAATCCCGGATTTCACAATTCCGCAACTGATCTCTTTGCGTTTTGCGGGAGACGAAGAACTGCCGGCCCTTGCGCGGCAAGTGCTGGATGAAAGGCTGAACGACCGCAAATCCATCAAGCGGCGTATCAAGAATTGGCAGGCTGACTTTTTGCGTGCTTAGCGCAGACCACGGAAGAACGGCCTAAAACCTAAAAGAAGAGCGCCGCCAGGCCCAGGAGCGCCAGCGCCGCTAGCAAGACGAGTGCCTCCGAGCCGGTTCGTCGATCGCCAAAACCGAACGCATAGAGTCCTTTCATCAGGTTGTTACTCGACGCGGCGATCGCGATAGCGTGTCCTGCCAGCATCGCAGGCTGACCCGATTGCGTCATTCCCAGAACGAAGGGATCGACATCCACCGTGCCCGTGATCGCAGCCAAGCCGTAGATCCCGCCTCGCCCGAAGCGGGCGGCCACATAATGCGAGGCTGCCAGCAGGGCCACGAACATTGCCGCAAATAGAAACGCAGCCGATAACTCCAGGGGGTTCTTGATCCGCAGGCTCTCCCGGCTTTCCCTGCTACCAGAAGCCGGCACACGCGCCCAATACCACCCAAAAACCAGGCCGGCCATTCCCGCAATCAGAAACGGCCAAAAGAGTCTCGCCGCCAGCCCGCCATTAAAGAGCGCGAGCAAAACCAGCAAGCGGATGTACATCGTTCCCGAAGCCATCAGCATGCTGCCCGCGAAGAGGTGCGGCGAATGCACTTCCCGCGCGCGCTTAGCCAAAATCACTGTGGTCAAGGTGGAGGAATAGGCGCCACCCAGCACCGCAGAGAGAAGTACGCTCTCGCGTCCTTGACTCGCCTTCTGCAGCAAATAGCTGCCGTAAGAGATGCCGCTCGCGGCCACCACAATCAGCCACGCCTTGAACGGATTGAAGCCAAACGAGCCGAACGTGCGGTCGGGAACGATCGGCAGAATGACCGCTGTCAGCAGCAGGAATTTCGTGAACGCCAGGGTTTCTTCCCCGGGCAAGCGACGCGACAAATTCTCGAGCGCCTCCTTCAGTTCCAGCAAAAGGACGCTCATAACGGCGATCGTGGTGGCAATCCAGAATTGCCCGTGCGAAACGAGCACGCCGACGAGATACGTCGCCAGGCCAGACATCTCCGTCGTGACTCCGGCATATTCGTACGCGGCAAGCTTGTGCTGATAAGAGAGCCACAAAAACCCGCCAATCACCGCGAACCCCACGGTCGGCGGGATCAAGTTGTCGCCGGAAACCAGGCTCAACGCGTAGCCGATGAGTCCCAGCAGTGGAAAAGTCCGAACGCCGCCGAAAGCATATCTCTCCGAGCGCTTGGATTCGGCATGATGTTCTTCTCGTTCGAGGCCGACCAGGAAAGAAAGGAACAGAACCAGGATGATCTTAAGGCCCTCAGTTGGCAGCAAGCCTGTCAGCCAAGCCGGCAAGCCAAGCCTCCATCCCCCTAGCACTAGACCAAACGTGAATTCCAGAACCGCTCCGTGCCGCTTACCGCCATCGGCAGGGCATCATCGGAATTGGATTTCAACGTCGGCAGAGCAGGGGCGCGCCCTCCGAATCAATGTGTCCGGCACGCCGCAATACCATGTTTCTCAAAATAACGTTGGTGGTATTCCTCGGCGCGCCAGAAATCGGTCGCCGGGACGATTTGCGTCACGATCTTGCGAGGGAAGCGGCCCGCCCGATCGAGCTCTTCTTTCATCTTTTGTGCCGCGCGTTCCTGCTGGGCATCGTGAAAGAAGATGACCGAGCGATATTGCTTGCCGTAGTCAGGCTCCTGCCGGTTCAGCGTGGTCGGGTCGTGGATGTCGAAGAAAACGCGCAGCAGCTCCTCGTAGGAAATTTGCACGGGGTCGTAGTCGAGTTGCACGACCTCAGCATGGCCGGTGCGATCGGTGCACACATCTTCGTAGGTGGGATTGGCAAGTGTGCCGCCCATATAACCGACCGCCGCATCGGTTACTCCCTCCACTTGCCGGAAAGCGCTCTCCACACCCCAAAAGCATCCCGCGCCGAGTGGCGCTTTGGCCATGGTCGCCCCTCTGCTGGCTGATTCATGTTGCCACAGCCGCCCGAGGCGCACAAATGCCGGACTGCCGCGGGCGGTCCAGTTTCATGGAAAAGACATTGAACCTGTTAACCTTCAGGTGCCGCCAAACGTCATAAATCTGAAGAAATGAGCGCGCCAATTCCGGCGCGCTTGGAGTAATCCATGAAAATCCCGAAGAGCCTGGCCTTCTTAGTCATCCTAGCCGCGGCTGGCACGCTTCCAGCCCAAGCCCAAACCGGCGGCTTCGAGCGCACCTTGCAGGTTTCTGGTCCCGTGAGTCTCGACGTTGGTTCTGGGTCGGGAACCATCACCGTGCGCACCGGCGCAAGGGATAGCGTTCAGGTCATCGCCAAAATTCGGGCGCAGGATTCCTGGGCAGACTGGATCGACTGGTTCGGACTGAGCGCGGCGGACAAGATTCGCAAGCTCGAGTCAAATCCCCCCATTGAGCAGCAAGGAAATAACATCCGCATTGGGCATATCGAGGAGTGGTGGCAATTTCACAACATCTCCATTGATTACGACCTTACGGTGCCGCCCCAGACCGCTCTCGCCTCCCACACTGGATCGGGCGATCAGTCGATCTCCGGCGTGGAACTCGCTTCTGCGGCTACCACCGGTTCCGGCATGATCACGGTCGAAAATATCGGCGCCGATATTCGCCTCCGCTCCGGCTCAGGGGATTTGAAGATCCATTCGGTTAAGAGCCTGAACGCAGAAACCGGGAGCGGCGATATCCGCGCGACGCAGGTAGCGGGCGAAATCGTTGCCCGCACTGGCAGCGGCCGCGTCGAAATCGAGCAAGTTGCCGCGGGCAACGCTCGGATCGGTACCGCTTCGGGCGACGTCAGCCTCCGAGGCGCCAAGGGTGCGCTCAGGGTCGAAACCGCCAGCGGCGAAATTCGCGTGGAAGGTGAGCCCAATGCGGATTGGCATCTCGCGACTGCTTCCGGGCGCATCGGCTTGACACTTCCCTCGCGCGCTTCCTTCAATCTCGACGCTAGAACCATCTCCGGCATTTTCAAAACGGATCGAGCCCTTACGAGCGAGGGCACTGCCTCGGGCCATCACCTCCAGGGCAAGGTCGGCGATGGTGGCGCGTTGCTCGACGCGCATACCGTTTCCGGCGACATCGAAATCGATTAGCTCTAACCCACCTCGAACGAGGTGTATGCGAGGTCTCTCTCCGATCGGGATGGTCCCTTTTGCCTCTAAGCTCGCATCAGAATGAATATGCCTAGGCGCGGCACTACCGCAGAGTGTATAAATTTGCTGCATGTCTGAGGCAAGGATGCGAAAGTGGGTCGGCCTTTTGGCCGTTATTTTCATCCTCGGTCCGGCGTTCCTTGTCCCGGCCAAGGCCCAGAAGCGTCGCAGTTTGCCGCCGCGGCTTTTGACAGCCAAATTAGTCTACTTCGAGAATCAGACCGGCTTCGCAGCTGTGGGAGGTGATGCCCTCCGCGAGCTGGAAAGATGGGGCCGCTTCCAGCTCGTCGGAAGCCGCGACCAGGCTGAACTGCTATTCGTGCTTTCGTCCAAAGTTGAATCTGAGGCTTTGGCCAATCCTACCGAAGACAGACGTTTCGGACCCGATCTGTCCTTTCATTTTCGCTACAGGCCAGCCAATGCCTATCTCACCGTGGACGATGCAGTCACAGGAGAAAGACTCTGGAGTGGCTCTCACGCTTGGGGCGGCCTGCTGACCGGCTTCAATAGCGCCGGCCGGCGCCTCGTTCATAGGCTCCGCAAGCAGGTCGAGCGCTAAGGCCGGCGACTGCCCGGCCGATTTCACTTCGTTCCTTCACCTATAACTTTGCACCCCACCATGGTCATCCCGGTACGTTCCACGACGGCACAGTGCAGAAGACCGCACTCGAAGGCCAAGCATCAACCGATCTGGCTGTTAATCCTTCGTGAACGCCATAAAGGGCTCTGATTGACCCTGCATACAGGCATAGGAAAATTGATGTTAGCCAAAACGGAACAGCCGCTAAGCCTCAATTTTTTCCCAATTTGGCGGCATTCTCTCAATTCCTCTGAGCGCGAGGCTGAGGGCAAGGAAGAGAATGAACCGAATTTCCATCGGTGTCAGATTAGCCATCGCTTTTAGTCTTGTCCTGTCGATTCTTATTGGCGTCGGTTGGTCGGGGCTCAACCGCATGGCGCGAATCAACGCCGACCTCAACGACATCAATTATCGGCGCTGGGCCAAGGTTCAATTGGCGCAAGAGGCCATCACCTATACCAATCTGAACAATCGGCTCCTCCAAGGAGCGATTCTCTCCGGCCGGCAGGAGGAGGTCGCGTCTCTTCTGGACCAGAGGGACCTCAACGTCAAGCGCATCACGGACATCGTCCAGACATTGAATAAGGGAATTGAATCCGCCAGGGAAAGAGAGCTCTTGCAGCAGCTCGATCAAGAGAGGGCTGCCGCGGCAGAAGGCATCGGCCGCATAACCGACCTGCTGAAAGCAGGAAAATTCCAACCGGCAAGAGTAATGATGGCGAGCGACGTGATTCTTCGGATCGATACTCTGCATGACGCCTGGAATGCTTTCACGCGGTTCGAAGAGTTGCAGATGCAGCAGGCTCGCGATCAAAGCCAGGCAAATTACGCGAAAGCCCGCCGCCTCACCACTTGGTTGATCCTGCTTGCGTTCCTGGCCGCCGCGGCGATTGGCACCTTTGTGACACGTGCGATGGTGCGAGAAGTGGAGCAACGCGAGCGCACCAAGCGGGAGGCTCGCAAGCTCAGCGATGATCTGGAAAAGAAAGTGGCCGAGCGCACCGAGGAACTGGCGCGGGCCATTCGGCACCTGGAGAGCGAAGCGACCGAGCGCAGGCGCAAGGAGGAGGATCTGCGGCGCTTAGCGGCAATCGTGGAGTGTTCTAACGACGCCATCATTGCCGCCGATCTTAACGGCAAGATCACCGACTGGAACGCGGGAGCGGAGAAAATGTTTGGTTACTCTCGCGCGGAGGCGGCCGGGATGCCCGTTTCGATCATCGCTCCGGCAGAGCGACGGCACGAGCATTTAGACATTCTGGCGAGGATTCGTAAAGGCGCCGGGATCATGAATCAGGAGACCGTGCGCACGAAGCAAGATGGCAAGCCTGTGCACGTTTCGCTCACGGTTTCGCCGATACGAGATCAAGCCGGACGCCTCACCGGCTCTGCCGCCATTGTGAGGGACATTACCACACGGATTCAGATGGAGGCGGCACTGCGCCGCTCCGAGACGAATTTCCGTTCGGTTATCGAGAACTCTCCTTACGGCGCTCTTCGAACCTTGCCAGACGGCCGGATCCTGCTCGCCAATCCCGCAGCGGTCAGAATGCTCGGCTATAGTTCCGAAAGCGATGTTCTCAGCTTGAATATGGCCACGGACATCTATCGAAATCAGGCCGATCGCGCGCGACTCATCGAACAATCCCGCAATACCGAGTACCTCAAAGACCTCGAGGTGGAGTGGAGACACAGAAACGGATCGTCAATCATGGTGCGTTTCAGCAGTCATGTCGTGAAGAATCAATCCGGCGATATCGACCATTTCGATCTGATGGTGCAGGACATCACCAAGCAACGCAACCTCGAAGATCAGTTGCGGCAAGCGCAAAAGATGGAAGCGATCGGACGCCTGGCCGGCGGCGTGGCCCACGACTTCAACAATCTGCTCGGAGTCATCATTGGTTATAGCGAGTTGGCTTTAGACCAAATCGAGCCTGCGAGTGCCGTGCGCGGTCAAGTGGAGCAGATCCGCAAAGCAGGCGAACGGGCCAGCGCCCTGACCCGCCAACTCCTGGCGTTTAGCCGGCAGCAGGTGTTGGACACCAAGACGTTGAATGTCAATGCCATCATTTCAGATATGGCGCAGATGCTCTTGCGGTTGATCGGCGAGGATGTTGAGCTGCAAACCAAGCTGGACTCGGAGCTACACGCGATCCGCGGCGATCAGGGACAGATCGAGCAGGTCATCATGAATCTTGCGGTCAACGCACGCGACGCCATGCCCCACGGCGGCAAACTGATGATCGAGACGCGTAACGTGACCGTGGAAGAGGATGAGCTCCAGCGGCGCACGCCCATGACGCCTGGCGACTACATCCTGCTCACCATTTCCGACACGGGCGTAGGCATGGACGCCGAAACGCAAGCTCACATCTTCGAGCCCTTCTTCACAACCAAAGCTCAGGGAAAGGGCACAGGCCTGGGTCTAGCCACCGTTTATGGTGTGGTAAAGCAAAGTGGAGGCTACATTTGGGTGTACAGCGAGCCCGGAGTCGGCGCGACCTTCAAGCTATACCTGCCGCGGGTGCTCGACGAACTTCAAACCAACCGCCCTCCCGATATAGGCAATTCTCACCAAGCCGCAGCGACGGTTTTGGTGGTCGAGGACGAGGTGTCCCTTAGAACTTTCACCTGCACGTTACTGCAGAACAGCAGTTACACAGTGCTGGAGGCGGGCGACGGCGACGAAGCCCTCGCTCTGGCTGGTCAATACAAACCGCCGATCCATCTTCTACTCACCGACATGATCATGCCCGGAATGAATGGGCCGGCGGTGGCGGAAAAACTTGCTTCTTTGCACCCGGAAGCCAAGGTGTTGTTCATGTCCGGTTACACGGGGTTCGTGAGCCGGGGGCTGATCGATCCTCACGCTGTCCTGGTGTCGAAGCCATTTACGCGCGAGGAACTGCTCCGCAAAATCCAGCAGGTACTAGGCCAGCGCGCGGCCGCCCCTAGCACAGTGCGCGTCTGAATAAAGCGCTTTCGCAGGCAAAGCCGAAAACCGCCTTTCGCTGAAACTCCCCTATCCGAACCGGAATGGAAGGGCTAAACTTCGGCAGTAACCGCTGGAGGTGGGTTCTTAATCTTTCCTTCAGCTTCGGCCACACAAACTTCCATCCCGCTGTAAAAGGGAGTTTCACATGCTCCAGGAAGCTTCGCGGAATAAATGGCAGAGATTCCTGCCGCCCATGATCGGGGCGGTGGTAGTCGCCGGCATGTTTGTTTTTCCAGCAGGGCGAGATCTTCTGGCACGTTTTTCCCGATCGCTGCGTATGCAAAAGGTGCAGGCGGCGAACGTAAGTCTCTCCGCCTTCACCGACCCGAACGCGAATCCGGCCTTACACCAAATGATCGCTCAGATGATTTCCGATGAGGTCGTGGTGGCCGCCAATGAGCCGGACCAGTCGGCGGCGGATGCGACTGCCGCGGCGCAGTTGAGCGGCTTTGACGTATCGGTGGTGGCCGAGCGAAAGGACCCGCCAAAATTCGTGGTTACAGGCCGCCACGCGTTTGATATGACTCTGAATCGCGACCGCCTGCAAACTGTGTTCAATCAGGCGGGACATCCGGAAATTTCCATTCCACCGGCGCTCGATGGCGCGCCGTTTAAAGTGGAGATTCCCAGGGCTGTAGAAATACAATACCCAACCCCCGCCAGCACCAGCCAGACCCTGGCAAACAACATTAGCGGGCCGACTCCCTCCTCCACGGAATACAGCGATTGCCTGCGCTTGAGAGAAGGGCCCAACCCGATCGTAAACGTTCCGCAGGGAGTCGATGTCGAGAAATTGGCGGAAATCGGGCTTGAAACGGCGGGCATGAATCCGGGTCAGGCTCGGGACTTTCTGCAAACGGTCAATTGGCAATCCACGCTGGTCATGGCGGTACCCCGTTTTCTTCGTTCCTACGAGGCGGTGAAAGTGGCCGGCGCAAAAGGCACACTCCTGAGCATGGCCGCAAGACGGGGACCGGGCTATGCGCTCATCTGGGCGAAAGACGGGAGAGGCTTGGCGGCCAGGCCTTCGTTCTCGGAGCGCCTTCGGGCGAGGTGGAAATTCGTCGCAAAGTCGGATTTCTGCCGGAGGATTTCCGTTTTTATCAGTGGCTCACGGCGACTGAGCTCCTCGAATTTCATGGGCGTCTCTGCGGCATGGATGCGGGACGCCTGCGCGAGCGCGTGCCTTATCTTCTCGATCTCGTCGGGCTCGCTCCGCATCGCGGCAAGCGCTTGCAGGGTTTTTCCAAGGGCATGCTCCAGCGCATCGGCCTTGCCCAGGCGCTCATCCATGATCCGGAAGTCATCTTCCTGGACGAACCCACCTCGGGCCTTGACCCCATGGGACGGCGGTTGGTCCGTGACATTATCCGAGCGCAGCGCGACCGCGGCGCGACGGTCTTCCTGAATTCGCACCTTCTGAGCGAAATCGAAGTCACCTGTGACCAAGTAGCATTTATTCGCGATGGAGAGATCGTCACCACTCGCGATCTTCGCGGCCGGCAGGACGAAAAAGTGCGCGTAACCGTGCGCGCGCGCAAGCTCGCCCCGCAGATCGTTGCGGGCCTCTCCCAATGGGCCACCTGCGAACAAGTCGATGGCGAAAGCCTGACGCTCACGGCCACCTCGCGCGATGCTCTGCCGGAAATCCTTGGCTATCTCGTCCAATCTGGCAGCGCGCCTTTCGAATTCACGCCGAAGCGGATTTCGCTCGAGGACCTCTTTATGGAAATCGTGGGCGAGGATCGCGGCCTATGAATCCGCTGTGGGTCATCGCTTCCGTAACCTTTCGTGAAGCGGCGCGGAAGAAGATCTTGTGGACCGCGCTCGTTGTGGGAGTCGGTTTCCTGATTGTATTTGGCGCGGGCCTGTACTATCAGGTGACGGATTTCCGCGCCAGCAATATGGCGCCGTTTCTGCGCTACCAAATTTTGAGCGCCACGCTCATGGTAGGACTTTACACGGTTGACCTTCTGGCCGTGGTTATGACCATCCTCACCTCCGTAGAGACGATTTCCGGGGAGATCGCGTCCGGTACAATCCAGGCTATCGCCACGAAACCGGTGGCCCGCTGGCACGTTCTGGTGGGCAAATGGATGGGATTTGCGGCCATGCTGGCAATTTACGTTGGCGCGATGTTCGGCGGCACGCTGGCGGCGGGCTACTGGATCGGCGGAGTGGCGCTGCAAAATCAGCTTCGCGGCGTGCTGCTTGTCTACCTGGAATGCTTGCTCGCGTTGACGGCCACTTTCCTGATGGGAACGTGGTTCTCCACGCTGACCAATGGCGTGATCGTTCTCGGCCTTCATGGACTCGCGTTTCTCGGCGGGTGGCTCGAGCAGATGAGCGGATTCGCCCAGGGATCGGGGCTAGTGACGCTGGGCGTGGTTTCGAGCCTGATCATGCCCTCGGAAGCAATCTGGCGCCGCGCCGCATTTTTGATGCAGCCTCCTTTGGCGGGCGCGTTGCAGTTTACGCCATTTGCAAATATTTCCGTGCCCAGTGGCGCGATGGTGGGATATGCCGGTTTTTACCTTCTGGTTGCCCTGGCGTTGGCCATTTACCATTTTCAGCGCCGCGATCTATAGACATTTAGCGTTGGCTAATTCATCAATCGATGGAAGGAGGAGTTCGCAGGGAAGTCAGTGCTTAGACCGCAGGCCGGCGGAGCACCTGCCGCACCGCAATATTCAGCAAGCTCAAAATAATCGCGCCCCAAACCGCCGGAGCGAATCCTTGGACGTAGAAGCCGGGGACAAACAAGGACGCGAACTTCAACATCAGCGCGTTAATGATGATCCAGAAGATTCCAAACGTGAGCACAATGAGCGGAAAGGTCAGGATTTTCAGAAGCAGACCGATCGTGCCGTTCACGAAACCGATGATCACGGCCGCCAGAAGCGCCGTGACGAATCCCTGCACCACGAATCCGGGCACAAATCGAGCGACCAACAGAATACATAGCGCGCTCAACACCCAGTGTGCGATGAGCCTTGCCATTTACGTACCTCAAAGAAGCATCCGCAGACTCTAAGCTCCTTTGCTGCCGCAAGCAAGGCGCGGCCGAGCGGCCGATATGAGCAGACAATTTCTGTTTTCGCAAATTCCGGCGCTAGGAAGCCGGCTCTATGCTGCCGACATCGTTTCACAGCACCATGCGCATATCGCTGGAGGTCCCCCCGGCTGCGGGGACGTAGCACTTGAGGGTGTAATCCATGACCATACGATCGGCGTTGAACCTCCACCCCAGTGTGCGAATCGCTCTCTTCATACGCTTGATCCAGCCCCGAGGCAAACCGTCGCGGTCGCGTTGGTAATAAAGCGGAATCACCTCTTCGCGCAGCACTCGATAGAGATCTTCCCCATCGCGCGCGTCGTGCAGGCTTACGTTGGAATGAGTTCTGCCGGTTCCGATAGCGAACCCATTTAGCCCGTCATACGCCTCCGCCCACCAGCCGTCCAGCACGGAGAGATTCAGTCCTCCGTTCAAAACTATCTTCTGCCCGCTCGTACCGGATGCCTCAAAGGGGCGCCGTGGGTTACTCAACCACACATCGACGCCCTGGACGAAATGGCGTCCGACATTGATGTCGTAATCCTCCACAAAGACAAACTTGTCCCCGAATTGCGAGTCGCGCATCATCTCCGCGATTTGCTGCAGCAGTCGCTTGCCGGGATCGTCACGCGGGTGCGCTTTACCGGCGAACACGAATTGCACGGGCCGCTTGGGATCATTGACCATGGACGCAAGCCGTTCGATATCCGCGAGAATGAGGTTGGCCCGCTTGTAAGTGGCAAACCGGCGAGCAAATCCGATGGTCAGCGCGTCGGGACTCAGTACGCGGCTGAGTCTCTGCAGAACATCCGCCGGTTCGCTCCGCCGCTCCGCCTGCTCCACGACGCGCAGCCGCACGAATTCGAGCAGCCGTGACTTCAGACTGAGATGGGTCTCCCAGAGTTCGGCATCATCGATATCCTCGATGGCATCCCAGAGACTGGAATCACCGCCGCGTGTCTGCCAGCCACTCCCCAAATGCCGGTCATAGAGGCGAAACATCTGTGGCGCGAGCCAGGAGGGCACGTGCACACCATTGGTGATGTGCCCGATGGGGACCTCGTCCTCCTGCTTGCCGGGGTAGAGTCCTTTCCACATCGTCCGCGAGACCTCACCGTGCAAACTTGACACGGCATTCGCGCACCGCGCGAACCGCAGGCCGAGGACCGTCATGCAAAACTCCTCGCCTGGGTCTTCGGGATTCTCGCGGCCAAGTTCCATTAGCCTTTGGTGTGAAAGCCCCAGCGTCTCGCGCAGCGGTCCCAGATGCTCCTCGATCAGATCGGCGGGGAAACGGTCGTGACCTGCGGGCACGGGAGTATGGGTGGTGAAGACGACTTCACGCGCGACGCGCGTCGCCGCGCGAGCGAAGTCCAACCCCTCGTCCTCCATGCGATGCCTGATTGCCTCCAAAATGGCGAATACGCTATGCCCTTCATTCAGGTGCAGGACCCCGGGAGTCACTCCCATCGCCCGCAAAGCACGCAATCCGCCCAGACCAAGCAACAACTCCTGCCGGATTCGAGTGCGTCCATCTCCTCCATAAAGCCGCGAGGTCAGCTCCCGATCCTCCGGGGCATTTCCTTCGACGTTGGAATCGAGAAGGAAAAGATCGCAGCGGCCGACTTTGATGCGCCAGATTTTTACGCGGATGGAGCCACCGAGCGTCTCAATCTTGATGGTCGCAGCTTCGCCCTTACGCCCAATGGCCGGCTCCATAGGCAATTGATTGATGTCGGTAGGCAGATACTCTTCCCGCTGCCAGCCGTTTCGGTCTAGGCGCTGGCGGAAATAGCCTTGGCCATAAAACAACCCGATGCCGATGAGGGGAATGCCTAAATCAGACGCGCTCTTGATATGGTCGCCGGCCAGCACGCCCAATCCGCCCGAATAGATGGGCATGGATTCATGCAATCCGAATTCAGCCGAAAAATAGGCCACCGGCCGCGTCCGCAAGACGCCGGCATGCCGCGCGCCCCAAGTCCGGTCCGCCTCCAGGTACTCTCGCTGGCGGCGATAGGCATAATTGATGCGGCTGTATAGCACCATCTCTCTCGCGCGCCGTTCGATGCCGGCAAACGGAATCTCCGCCAAAAGCGAGATGGGATTCTGATTGAGTTGCCACCAGCGAGCAGGATCCAGTTCACGGAATAAGCTGGTGGCGTCGTGGTCCCAGCTCCACCATAGATTGCGCGCGAGGGCCCAAAGCCGTTCTTGTGCGGGAGCAATGAAACGATCCAGCGTGCGCGCTTCACTGACTACCTGCGCCACCTGTGCAGCGGCTTGAACCAGCATGCGAATCTCATCTTCTCGAAAGGCGCGCGTCTCGATCGTCTGCACCACGAGCACGCCTTGCAAAACGCCACGGTCGATCAGCGGAACCCCCAAAAATGATTGATAAGGCTCTTCTCCCGCCTCGCTGAAGTATTTGAACCGCGGATGCGATTTGACCTGTTCGACCGCAACGGGCCGTAGTTGCTCCGCGACGAGTCCCGCCAGCCCTTCGTTCAGGGCCATCCGGAGATGGCCCACGCAGCTCGGACGAAGTCCGAGCGTCGCGGCCAGAACGAGGTTGGCGCGGTCCGGCTCCAGGAGGTACGCCGAGCAGACGTCCGTCTCAAATCTCCTCGCGATCAGCGCCACCACATTCATCAGCGTTTCCGCCGGCTTGCCGCTCTCCGCTGTCAGGTTATCGATTTCATCGAAACTGAGTACTTGATCGCCGGCAAGGTGCACGCCCGCGCCCTGCGCGTCATCGATGTTTTTACTAACTGGCCCGACGAATGCCATTCAGCCCCTCCGCGGCACGTTAGCTTAACCACGCCAGGGAAAAATGTGTGAGCAAAGAAATGATCGAGAGCATCGAAAGTATGACTGGCTGTGAAAAATGCTAGGAAAGGCTGTGAAAAACGCCCGGCATTAACTCCAGGTAGGCGTTCTCTGCCTTCGCCGCTCCGTTCAACTCATCCGATGCTCTAGAAATTTCTCGGGTAGGGGGCTGGCAATGTAGTTCGGCGTAGGCGAAAATAGTTAGCCGGAACGCGAGCAGGCACGCGGCCTCTCTTGCCGCTTCCGCTGCTGGCGGCAACAGCGGCATACGATGGCAGACGAAGAAAACGAACAGGAAGCGCCGGAACCAAGGTTATTCACGCTCCCCGAGGCCGAACGCACCAGGCGCGAGATCGAGCCGGTCCTGATCGAGGCCATCGAGCTGCGCAAAAAACTCGCGCCGCTGGTGGAGGAATTGGGAGCCATTTCCGCGCGCATTCAGTGGGTCGGGGGTTCCGTCATTCCCTACGAGAAAACGGCGCGGCTGCGTTTCGAGCACGACCACCTGGCCGAATCCCTCAAGGCTGCGCTCGAGAGGATTCAGTCTACGGGCTGTTTGATAAAGGACCTGGATACCGGACTGCTTGATTTTCCTGCCATCATCAACAACGAACAAGTTTATCTCTGCTGGCGTCTCGGCGAAGAACGTATCCGCTTCTGGCATCGCCAGAATGAGGGCTTTGCCGGCCGCAAGCCTCTTAACCCGGGCGACGCTGGCCCGAATAGTCCCGTGCAGTGAGGCGAAAACGTGAGCGCCGGACAAACCAATCGCCTTGAGCGTTCCGCCAGCCCTTACCTGCGCTCGGCCGCCCACCAGCCTGTGGAATGGTACGAATGGGGCGAGGAAGCTTTTGCCCGCGCCCGTTCCGAAGATAAGCCTATCCTCCTCGATATTGGCGCGGTCTGGTGCCACTGGTGCCACGTCATCGACCGCGAAAGCTATGAAGACCCCGCCCTTGCCGCTATCATCAACAAGCACTTCGTCCCCGTTAAAGTGGATCGCGACGAGCGGCCCGACGTGGATGCCCGTTACCAAACCGCGATCAGCGCAGTCTCCGGCCAGGGAGGCTGGCCGCTCACCGGTTTTCTCCTTTCCGATGGGCGTCCTTTCTACGGAGGCACCTACTTCCCTCCGCAGGACTCCATGGGGCGCCCCAGTTTCCGCCGCGTGCTCGAAAATATCGCCGAGGCTTTCCGCACGCGCCGCGATGAGGTGGAAAAAGCTGCCGGCGCTTTGGTAGGCGCTGTGCAGCAGGCAGAACTTTCCGCGGGAGCGCGCGGCACTTGGACGCCTGCGCTAATCAACGAACTGACCGCCTCCATCCTCGAGCATTTCGATGCGCATCACGGCGGATTTGGCAGCGGCCCCAAATTCCCTCACTCTGCCGCCATCGACTTGCTCCTCGAACGCCATCAGGCCACCCGCGACCCGCAATTGCTGCTTGCCGTGCAGACCACGCTCGAAAAAATGGCTCGCGGCGGCGTCTACGATCAGCTCGGCGGCGGTTTCCATCGCTATTCGGTCGACGAGCGCTGGCTGGTGCCCCATTTCGAAAAGATGTCCTACGACAATTCCGAGCTGCTGAGAAATTATCTGCACGGCTACGCCGTCACGCGCAATCCGCTCTTCCACGAAACCGCCATCGGCATCATCCGCTGGGTAGATACCGTGCTTTCCGACCGCGAGCATGGCGGCTTTTATGCCAGTCAGGATGCCGATATCTCGCTCGATGACGACGGCGATTATTTCACCTGGACGCTCGAAGAAGTCCGCTCCGTGCTGAGCCCCGAGTTGTCGCGCGTCATCGAACTTTACTACGACGTCGGACCTCGCGGCGAAATGCACCATAATCCCGCAAAAAATGTGCTATGGGTCGCGCGTGAACTCCAAGCGATCGCCGAGGCGCTGGGCACATCTGTGGACGACGTCACCCAAAAGCTCGAAACAGCGCGCCGGGAATTATTTGCCGCGCGCTGTAAGCGCCCCACTCCCTACGTTGACACCACCATCTACACCAGTTGGAACGCCATGTTCATCTCCGCTTATCTCGAAGCCGCTCAGGTTCTTGATGGCGAGGCGGCCTACGGCTGCCGCATTTTTGCCCTGGGCACTCTCGATCGTCTGATCGAGGAAGGATGGGATGACCGCCGCGGTTTTTCCCATCGGCTCGCCTCAAATACCGACCGCCTCGAGGGCACCCTCGACGATCAGGTCTTTGCTGCCGCCACCTCGCTGGACGGCTTCGAAGCCACGCTCGATATGCGCTATTTCGATCTGGCCGAGCGCGCCATCCGCCTGGTTCTCGAGAAATATGCCGATAAGGAAAACGGCGGATTTTTCGATCGCGCCTCGGATGCGCCGCCGCTCGGCGGCTTTGACGTTCGCCGCAAGCCGATTCAGGATTCGCCTACGTCCGCTGGCAATGCCGTCGCCATCATCGTGCTCGATCGCCTTCATGAATACACCGGCAAGAACGAATATCGCGAGCAAGCGCACATCGCGCTCGAGGCCTTTTCGGGTATCGTCTCTCGCTACGGAATGTTCGCCTCAACTTACGGCCTCGCTGCGGTGCTCCACGCCCGCCATCCCCTGCAAGTTGTGATCACCGGAGCGTACGAAGACGAAGCGGCCCGGCAACTGGAGCGAGCTGCCTCTCTCTTTTATCGTTTTGGCAAAGCGGTGCTGCGCGTTACTCCGAAACCGAACTTCGAAGCCTTGCCGCGCGCTCTCCGGGAAATGCTGCCGGGGATTCATGCCGAAAGGGCCCAGGCGTTCGTCTGCGCCGCGGGCACGTGCTTTCCGCCTGTCAGCGATCCGCAAAAACTCACCGAGCTTCTCGCGCACGTTGGCGCCGGCACCGGCGCCGCCGCCGTTTGAGATATCACAACGAAATTGTGGTCCCGAGCCGCCTCTGCGCGTGCCGGCGTGCCACCCGCTACATCCCTAACCAACATGCGCATCATCGAAGGATCAGCCCTGGAGGAATACCGCGCGATTCCGCGGCGGCATGGCGTCGAATAACGCGCCACACTTGGCGGATGAGCTCTCTGCTGCCCGTGAGACGGGCGACACACGAGTCGCCCTCCTGCCCGGGCCATGCGCCTTTCGCATGCTAAAATTGAAAGCTTAAGGTGGCATCCATTGAACGCGTTTAGCATCATGCGCCTCGCTGTCGCCGTGCCTCTCCTGCTGCTCTTGCTCTGGGCTCAACGCTATTGGTTTCTGCGCTTTTGGAGATTCGCACATCGCATTAAATCCGCGATTCCTCGCCGCATCGCGCGCGGGCTGATCATTTCCGGATTTGGCATGGTGGCCGCGGCGCTGCTGGCCGCCTTCTTTTCGGGCCGTCGCGATATGGTCTGGCGCTTTTCTGGGATGATGGGCGTAATCGGATTGTGGGTTACCACCGCATTCCTCTCCTGGGTCGTGATCAGCTTGGTTTCCGGCATGCGTTTGATCGGGCGGCGCGCTCGCCGTCTGTTCGCACGGGTCTCCCTCGCCGCAGGTTCGTCGGGACAATCGCCGCTGAGTGCCCTGCCAGACGATGTTCGCCTCGATCGCCGCCGATTTGTCCAGGCCGCCACCGCGCTTGCCGGAGCGATTCCCTTCGGAGCGGGCGCCTACGGTTTTCTC
Organism: Acidobacteriota bacterium; assembly: GCA_003224175.1. Classification (GTDB taxonomy): domain Bacteria; phylum Acidobacteriota; class Terriglobia; order Acidiferrales; family UBA7541; genus Palsa-189. The sequence goes on along the minus strand of QHYQ01000201.1, from coordinate 12,638 downwards.
ATCGGCCGGCACGATTATCGCGTACAGCAGATCGACTTGCCGATCAGCGGGTTGCCGCGGGAACTCGATGGCTTGCGCATCGCCCAGATCAGCGACATCCACATCGGCAGTTATATGTCCGCCGCAGAGGTGCGCCGCGCCGTGGGCCTGGCCAATGACCTCGAACCCGATCTCTCCGTCGTGACTGGAGACTTCATCACCGGCCGGAATGATCCACTCGAAACTTGCATCTCAGAGCTGGCCCGCCTCAAAGCCCCGCTGGGCGTCTGGGGCTGCAACGGAAACCATGAGATTTATGCGGACGCACAAGAAAATGCCGCCGAGCTCTTCGCGGAGCACGGGATGAAGCTTCTGCGGCAGGAGAACGCTGAGATAGGCTGGCGCGGCGGAAAATTCAATCTGATCGGCGTCGATTATCAGCTCTCCCGGAGCTTCCGTGGCCGCCGCGCGATCATGCTGGCGCACACCGATTTGCTGGTGCGTCGCGATATGCCCAACATTCTTCTTTCGCACAATCCCAATTCGTTTCCGCGCGCCTCGGAACTCGGCATCGAGTTAATGCTCACCGGCCACACTCACGGGGGCCAGGTGCGCGTGGAGATTTTGGACCATCGCTTCAGCCCAGCCCAGTTCCTCACTCCCTACATTGCCGGTTTGTATAAGCGCCCCCTCGGCGGTGCCAGCGCGCTCGATGACCAAGAACTGTGGAGTGCTATGCCCTCGGCCCCGGCGGCGCTGGTCTACGTCAATCGGGGCTTGGGCACCATCGGCGCTCCCGTCCGCCTTGGCGTGCCTCCAGAAATCTCGCTGCTCACTCTCCGCTGCGCCTAAGTTTTGCCCCTCACGCCAGGGCAGCCAACATGACGCCGTGGGTCGCTCCCGCGATCAGAAGATGTGATAATGTGTCCTTCAGTTCAGAAGTCCGTACGGGAGAAAGTTATGGCCATCCGAGATCCTTGGATCGAAAAGCGCCTGGCGCAAAGTGCAGCCGCAAACGGCTCGCGTAATCTTTCGCAGATGCACTTCGCCCGTCAGGGCGTAATCACTGAAGAAATCGAATATGTGGCCCGCCGCGAGAAGATCGAGCCCGAACTCGTGCGCAGCGAAGTGGCCCGGGGCCGCGCCATCATTCCCGCCAACGTCAATCATCGTTCGCTCGAGCCGATGGGCATCGGTGTAGCTTTCCGCTGCAAGATCAACGCCAATATCGGCAATTCCGCAGTCACTTCGGAGATCGCTCAGGAACTCGAAAAGCTGCATCGCTCCGTTCATTACGGCTCTGACACGGTGATGGATCTTTCCACCGGTGGCGATATTCCCACCATCCGCCGGGCCATCATCGACGCTTCGCCGGTTCCTGTAGGCACCGTTCCCATCTACGAAGCCATCTCTCGCGTCAGACGTACCGAAGATCTCACTGCGGACCTCATGCTGGAAGTAATCGAAGAACAGGCTGAGCAGGGCGTGGACTACATGACCATTCACGCCGGCGTCATGCGAGAATTCCTGCCGCTGGTGCGCAATCGCATCACCGGGATTGTGAGCCGCGGCGGCGCTCTGATGGCCCAATGGATGGCCGCGCACAAGAAAGAGAATTTTCTTTACGAGCGCTTCGACGATATCTGCAAAATGTTCAAGAAGCACGACGTCAGCTTCTCCCTGGGCGACGGCCTTCGGCCCGGCTCCATCGGCGACGCCAGCGACGCGGCGCAGTTTGCCGAACTCAAAGTGCTGGGCGAGCTGACGCAGAAGGCCTGGCAGCACGATGTGCAAGTGATGATCGAAGGTCCCGGGCACATCCCCATGGATCAGATCGAATTGCAGGTGAAGAAAGAGATGGAGCTGTGCCATGAAGCCCCGTTCTATACGCTCGGACCTCTGGTGATCGACATCGCGCCGGGTTACGACCACATCACCAGCGCCATCGGCGCGGCCATGATCGGCTGGTATGGCGCTTCCATGTTGTGCTACGTCACGCCCAAGGAGCATCTGGGGCTGCCGAACGCCGACGACGTGAAGCAAGGCGTGCTGGCCTACAAGATCGCCGCGCATGCCGCCGATGTGGCCCGGCATCGCCCCGGTGCCCGCGACCGCGATGATGCCCTTTCGTATGCGCGTTTCCTGTTTGACTGGAACAAGCAGTTCGAACTCTCCCTCGACCCGGAAACCGCTCGCGCCATGCATGACGAGACTTTGCCCGACGATTTCTACAAAGAGGCCAAGTTCTGCTCCATGTGCGGACCCAAATTCTGTTCTATGAACGTTACCCAGGTCGCCGAAGCCATCGGCGGAATGGATCAGGCGGAGCGGGAACAGCGCTTCGTGCAACTGCTGGCCAAAGTCGAAAAGTAAAGGTCGCGGAAGGCAACAAACCGGCAAGCCAGCTCATCTCGATGTAGCGGTTTCTTCTGGTTGGCACAGGTCACTCTAAGAAATAAAGACAGAGGAGCGAAGCGATATGGCAATCAGTCAGGGATTATTGGGGGAATTCGATCACGAGATGGCCAACACGCGTAAGAGTCTCGAGCGCGTGCCGGACGGCAAATTCGATTGGAAGCCGCACACGAAGTCCATGAGTATGGGCGCACTGGCTACGCACATTGCTTCCATTCCGCACTGGGGAAAGCTGACGCTGGAAACGCCCAGCTTCGACGTGAACCCTCCGGGCGGACCACAAGCGCGCCAGCCCGAGCTTAAAAGCAAATCCGAGGTTCTGGCTTTTTTCGATAAGAGTGTGCCGGAGGCGCGGGCCGCCATCGCCGCAGCCAGCGATCAGGCGCTGACAACTCAGTGGTCGCTCCTCAACGGAGGAAAAACCGTCTTCACCATGCCGCGTATCGGCGTGTTGCGGGCCATGATTATGAACCACATGATCCATCATCGCGCGCAGCTCGGAGTCTATCTGCGGCTCAACGATCTTCCCGTGCCTTCGATTTACGGGCCTTCGGCCGATGAAGGCGGCATGTAGCCGCGCCGCGCGAAAAACGCGATCACGATAAAAGGCGAATCGCCATCAGTGGGTAGGCATCGCAACGAATTCTCGAACTCATCCCGAATTGCTTCGTCAGGAATTTAATCGCTGGGCAGAAGCGGGTCGCGGCGAGGGCATGGAGCAGGAGCATCTGCCCATCGTGCTTCCGCTACTCGACCGCATGCGCCTCGAGCCCGAAGATAATGTCCTGGATGTAGGCTGCGGCGCTGGCTGGCTCGTACGCCTGCTTTCGGAGCAACTGCCCGAAGGGCGCGTCGTCGGCGTGGATCTTGCCGACGAGATGATTCGCCGGGCCCGCCGCAACAACACGGACCTCGAGAACGCCATGTTTGTTATCGGCGAGGCGGAAGAGATTCCTTGGGACGCTAATTTCTTCACTCACGCGATTTCCGTCGAAGCCGCCTACTATTGGCCCGATCCGCGCGCCGCTCTGCGCGAAATTCACCGCGTGTTGCGCGAAGGCGGCTCGGCCTGGATGCTCATCAACTACTACCGCGAAAACGCACATGCGCATCAGTGGGGGAATATCCTGAGCGTCCCGGCGCATCTGCGTTCCGCCGCCGAATGGGCCGCGTTTTTCGCCGAGGCGGGATTTTCCGGCGTGAAGCACGAACGCATACCCGATCCCACTCCTGCCCCAGAAAAATACGAAGGGCCGTGGTTTCGCGATTCCGCCCAGCTCCGCGCCTTCCGCCAGGAAGGCGCACTTCTCGTTTGGGGAACGAAACCTAAAACCTAGGAACGGGGGTTAGGGACGGATCGATTCAAGCTTCGCTATCTTTGAGAGGCGGATGGCCCCGAGCCGCCGAGCATTCGCAAAACATTTTGCGCCTGCGTATTTTCCGGATCGAGACGCAGAGCCGCTTCCGCATCGGCGCGGGCTCGCGCCGTCTCTCCCTGCTTGTAATGAATCACCGCGCGGTTGGACCAGGCCCGCGCGTAACTGGGCGATTCCGCGATCTCGCGATTCAGCACGTTCAGAGCGCCATCCATATGATTGGTCTGCATTAACACTGCGGCGTAGTTAACGGCCATAAAATCGTAGTTGGGATTATTTCGTTGGCTCATGTAGAACGTGCGCTCCAACATGCGTCCGGCGTCGTCGTTATGTCCCCTCCACGCTTCCAAAAGGCCGTAACCGGCGAGCACGTCGGGATAATCCGGATGAATGCGCAGCGCGGTTTGATATTCGCTTGCGGCCAAATCCCACTGCACTGAAGTCATGTATTCGCCTCCCAGGTTACCGTGCATTTTTGCGCTGCCTGGTGAGACGCGTACACCGCCAGAATAGAGACTCAGATTGTCTCGCCAACCTGGTTGCGCACCATCGTCCGCATGCCAAAGGCCGCCACAACGGCCGTCAAAGCCGCCAGCGCCACGGTTCGTTGCCGCTCCCGCAGCCAGTTCCATGCCAACGCCGCCAGCAGGCAAAATCCCGCCGACGGAAGGTATGCCAGCCGCTCGCCCATGATCGTTCCGCGAACGTTACCGGCCTGAATACGTTACTGACCTCGTGCGGAGCGAACAGCGCTCGCACCGATGCATGGGTCACCTGCGGATTGCGGAGGATATAGATGCCATCATCCATCGTGAATTCGTTCCGCAGCGTGTTGACGTAAACCAGCGCCACCACGGCCAGAAGCAGTCCGATGCGCGGGGATTCCTTCATTGCACGTCAGCCCACCACAGGGTATTGGCGCCGGGAATGTCGCTGCGCCCAGAAAACAAAAATACCTCGAAAATGAGGGTAGAGCGGGTGGGCGACGCCGCGCCTGTTCCTAATCTGCTAATTTATGGCACGACAAAATTCTCCCGTGCGCAATCGTTGGATGGCATTGGCCCTAGCGTACAGCAGACACCTTAGAACACATGCGCCGACGGAGAGCAGCCAGCGAACCACGTAGGCCTGTCTACGGCATATCACGTATTGTGCAGACGTGCATCCTGGCTCATCTATACTATTGGCATTGTGGGGTGGCTGCCCTCCGCCTCGCCCTTGCCAGAGGCGCTTTGCCAGTACCAGCCAAGATCCTCGTGGTCGACGACCAGCAGTTCGTACGGCGCACCCTGCGCTCGCTGCTGACTCAGCAATCCCATTGGAAAGTCTACGAGGCCGAAAATGGCAAGGTAGCTCTCGAGCGAATCCAGAAAGAAAAACCGCATGTGGCCGTGTTGGATATTGTCATGCCGGAAATGGGCGGCATCGAGGCGGCCTACGAAATTCGCCGATTCGCACCCGAAACGAAAATCGTCTTGATCAGCAGCTATTACACCTCAGAAGAAGCCGCTCATTTGGCCCGTCTCTTCGGAGACGGCCATTTCATCGAGAAGTCCCGAAGCGGAAAAGAATTGATCCCGGCGATCAATCGTCTTCTGCCCGAAGAAAGCCAGGCGCACTGACCGAGAGTAATCCTCTTGCTTTCTGGATGGCGGGTGCAGCTGTGCATACCGCAAATGGTCAACCGGAAAAGAATCTACGGTCTCCCCCGTATTGAACTGACAGAGCTCTGGCAGAGATGATGTTCGCCGCGTCCCGGAGTTTGCGGCCCCTCCGGTAGTTAGCGAGTTGGGCCCAGGAATGAAAAATTGGCTGCCCGAATTCTTATCGTTGACGACAACTCCGCCGCGCGAACGGCCATCAGGTCGCTGCTGGATTTGAACTCCTTCCACGTATGCGGTGAGGCTAAGGACGGACAAGAGGCCATTGAGAAGGTCAGCGAGTTAAAGCCGGATATCGTTCTTCTCGACATCAATATGCCCGGAATGAATGGCGTCACAGCTGCGTCCAGGATTCGGAAAATGCACCGAACCAAGATCGTGTTCCTGACCATCCATAAACTTCCAGGAACAGTCCTTGCTACGCGGCACTGCTCCGACGGATTTGTGTCCAAGTCTGCGGCCGCAACCGAACTGATCCCCACGCTGATTCGGGTTGCTCGAAGCGTGGACGGATTTACCAGGCGAACGACATCGCGACACATCAGTACTTCCTGACGCCTATACCTCCGAAAATACAAACACAGCGGCGTGACGCATTTTCAGTGGAAGCGTGCTTGACTGTGGCGAAAGCTGTCTTTAAAATCGCGTCCAGTCGCGAAAGGTCGGCCGGATCCAACCTAAATCGGATCCAATCTAAAAATGCAGGACCTATCTTCGCCGAAGGGGTGACCCTTGAAACGCAATTTCCTAGTGTTTTTTGCTCTGGGTATCGGTGTTTCGATTCTTTCTCTTCCGCTGTCCGCACACCACGGCAACGCGGCATATGACACGGAGAAAAAAATCACTCTTAAGGGCACCGTCACACAATGGTTTTGGGCTAATCCCCATTGCGTGCTTCAGTTCGACGCAACGGACGATAGCGGCCAGTTGGTGCATTGGGGCGCGGAGACCGAAAATCCCACCACGATGACTCACTCGGGCTGGACCAAGACGTCCTTCAAGCCGGGGGATGAAGTCACGGTGACCATGATAACCGTCAAGAATGGCAAGCCGATCGGGCGCATTGTAGACGTCGTGCTGCCCAATGGCCAAAAGCTGGCCGGCCGTGTGATCCCGCAGCTGCCATCCTACAACCCGGAAGACCCTCCCAAACAGTGAGGGATCGCTCGGGCTAGCAATCTGGTCTGATTGCGGCTGCCTTAGTCCGGGTGCTGAATTTTAACTATGGTTCTAACACCATGGAAAAGCTTCCCACAATGCTGAAGTGCCTTATTGCCCCGAGACTTGTACTCGCATTGGTGATATTTTCACCCCTCGCACGTTCTCAAGGCGCGCCGCCACAATCAGGAACTCCGAAAAACGAGAAGGCAGTTCCTGCGGCCCCGGCGCCCGTAGACCACGATGGTTGGGGACGGCCGATAACCGCACCGGCGAAACCGCGAGGACCTTTACGAACTAAGGGCAACTCAGATCATTCAGACGCCGGAGAAGTTGTTCCTCATGTACACATTTGGCAAGGTCTGGCGGGTCGTCTGGACCGACGGGCGAGAGCTCCCCAAGGATGCGGAACCAAGGTGGTATGGGTATTCGGTCGGTAAGTGGGTGGATGACTACACCCTTGTCGTCGAGACCACGGGGATGGACGAAAGGACTTGGATCGATCGAGCGGGTCGTCCGCATAGCAGCGATCTGCGCGTGGAGGAGCGCTATCACCGCGTGGATCGTGACCATCTGGAACTGACAGTGACGATCAATGATCCGCAGATGTATACGAAACCTTGGGTAGCCCTCGACAAGTTGCCGTTCGAATTGCAGCCGCCCAGTTTCGATGTCCGGGAGATGATCTGTTCCCCGTCAGAGTTTGCGGAATACAACAAACTAATTGGCAATCCCGCTAGCGACAAAGGCCGATAGCTTCTCTCAAAGCCATGGAAAAACTTTCCGCGATGCTGAAGCGCCTTGTGGCGCTGAGACTTGTACTCGCAGTGTTGATATTTGCGGGTCTCGCGCATTCTCAAACAGTGGCGCCAAAATCAGGAGCGCCGCCGCAATCAGGAACGCCAAAGGACCAGAAGGCAGCCCCTGCCGCCCCGGCGCCCGTAGACTACGACGGTTGGGGCCGGCCGATACTTCCACAGGCGAAGAATCCGAATCCGGCCCCTGCTCCGCAGCATGACATCTCCGGGAGTTGGGACCCGGCCAACGGGCCCGATGACGGAGGCCAGTTCCTGGGCGCGAAGACCTTGCCGGTAGACGGCAAGCCGGGACATGAGCCACCTTACACTCCTCTGGGACTGGAGGCTTATAGCGAAACCAAGCCGAGCAATGGAGCCAGAATGGTTCCCCCTACGGAGACAAATGATCCGGAAATCATTTGTGATCCTCAGGGATTTCCTCGCGAAGACCTTTTTCAACTAAGGACGACTCAGATCCTTCAGACGCCCGTGTCGGTGATCATTCTGTATGAATTTGACAGGGTGTGGCGGGTAATCTGGACGGACGGCCGAGAACTCCCCAAAGATCCCGAACCGAGGTGGTACGGCTATTCCGTGGGTAAGTGGGTGGATGATTACACGCTGGTCGTCGAGACTAATGGGACGGATGACAGAACATGGGTCGATCATGCCGGCCGCCCGCATACCGGCGATCTGCGCGTCAGACAAAGACCGCCAATAGGTCTCCCAAGACCAAGCGAAAGGCTCCACTATGCTGAAGCGCCTCGCCCCAAGACTTGTAATCGCCGTGTTGATATTTTCACCTCTCGCGCGCTCTCAAGCCGTGTCGGCACAGTCAGGAACGGCGACAGATCAGAAGGAAGACCGCGCTGCCCCGCATGTTGACGGTTGGGGACGACTCATAACCGCATCCTCAAAAGATCAGAAGACAGCCCCCGCTCCACGCCATGACATTTCTGGGACTTGGGAGCCAGCCAACGGGTTCCTTGACGGACTCGGGCCCTACGGCGCAAAGGCCATGCCCGAAGACGGCAAGCCGGAACATGAATTACCTTACACTCCTTCGGGTTTGGAAGCGTTGAAGCGCACAAAACCCACCATTGGACTCAGAAGTGTTCTCCCTGGGGAGACAAACGATCCAGTAGCCTATTGTGATCCTCAGGGATTCCCTCGCGAGGACCTTTTTCAACTAAGGACGACTCAGATTCTTCAGACGCCCGTGTCGGTGGTCATTCTGTATGAATTTGACAGGATATGGCGGGTCATCTGGACCGACGGTCGAGAACTCCCCAAAGATCCAGAACCCAGGTGGTTTGGATATTCGGTCGGCAAATGGGTGGATGACTACACGCTGGTCGTCGAGACCTTGGGGATGGATGAAAGAACCTGGCTTGATCTTGTTGGTCGTCCCCATAGCGACGAGCTGCGAGTGGAGGAACGCTTCCAGCGCGTGGATCGTGATCACTTGCAGTGGACGGTGACGATTGACGACCCGAAGATGTATACCAAATCCTGGGCGGCCCTAGACAAGTTTCCCATGAAGTTGCAGCCGCCTGATTTCGATGTCCGGGAGATGATTTGTTCGCCCTCAGAATCTGCGGAATACGACAAATTGATTGGCAATCCCGCAAGCGATCCCTCGAGCGACAAAGGCCGACACTAAAAAGCCGCAACAGACCAACTCCGTCGCTCGCAGGACCGAAGTCTCTTTAGAAAAGTTCCGCCCCTTACGGGCAGGTAGTCGAAATCATCTTGATGGCGGTCAGTTTCATGTAGTGGGGCGCCTTCGGTACCTTGGGGTCCGCCTCCGCTTCCTTAACTGGAACCGCCGTGCCCGTGACCTCAATCTTGTGACCCACGTGGGGCGCCAGGTTGACGTCCGAGGAGACGATGCCGATGGACTTAGGCCCATTCCCTTCCACGTCGCTGACCATGTACGTGCCGGCTTCCGTGCCCTTCTTCAAACATCCGGTCATGCTGTGCTCTTTGGGAGCCTGGGCCTGAACGGCTAGCATGAAGCCAAATGCACATGACACAACTACGGCCGCCATGAACAACCGTTTCATAGAACCCTCCTGTGAAAAACTTACCCGGGCTGGATAAACGGCATGGTAGCACAATTGTTTGCCAATTATGTCAACGCGGAATCCCCCCAATGGCCGGGCCGGGCAAATCGTCGCACCGAGCCGGTTAACCGTCTCAGGTCGGAAATGTGCTGGCTGCTTTCCAAATTCCCTTGTTTGCGGCGGAAAGTCGGAACAGAATACGGGCCATTCGAATCTGGCGAACCGCAGTGGGTGGAAGCCCGCATAGGAGGACAGCAATGCTGAAGTCTTCTCGCTTGGCGTGGGTGTTGTGTCTGCTTTGCGTCGGCCTGCTTTGCGTCGCGATGAACGCGCGCGGACAATCGGGCACGAAGAATGGCGAGTGGCGCAACTATGGAGGCGACCTGGGGAGCACGCGCTACGCTCCGCTCGATCAGATCAACGCCGACAATTTCAGCAAGATGGAAATCGCCTGGCGCTTCAAGACGGATTCGCTCGGCCCGCGGCCGGAATTCAAGTTCGAATCAACTCCCCTGATGGTTCACGGCGTGCTGTACTCCACCGGTGGTTCGCGTCGCGCAGTGGTGGCGCTGGATGCTGCCACCGGCGAACTGCTCTGGATTCATCGAGAGGATGAAGGTCTTCGCGGCACCTACGCGCCCAGGCAGCTTTCCGGGCATGGGCTGGCCTATTGGACCGATGGCAAGGAAGAACGGATCCTGTACGTCACGCCGGGCTACCGGCTGATCGCGCTGAATGCGAAGACCGGCGCGCCCATTCCGGGCTTCGGCGCGAACGGCGTGGTCGATCTCAAACAAGACGACGATCAGGATATTGACTTGGTGACCGGCGAGGTGGGCCTGCATTCGACGCCGGTGGTCGCCAAAAATGTCGTGATCGTCGGCGCGGCACACCTCACCGGAAGCGATCCGAAAAGCCGGAAAAACGTAAAGGGGTACGTTCGCGGCTTCGATGTGCGCACCGGCAAGCGGCTCTGGATTTTTCACACCATCCCCCGCCCCGGTGAGTATGGAGCCGATACTTGGGAGAAAGACTCCTTGCCATACACCGGCAATACGGGCGTATGGGCGCAAATGTCCGTCGACGAAGACTTAGGTCTTGCCTATCTGCCCGTTGAGTTGCCCACCGGCGATTACTACGGGGGCGACCGCCCGGGTAAGGGACTTTTCGGCGAGAGCCTCGTCGCCGTCGATCTGCAAACGGGCAAGCGCAAGTGGCACTACCAACTCGTCCATCACGGTATCTGGGACATGGATATCCCCTGCGCGCCGATCCTCACGGATATCACCATCGGCGGGCGCACCGTGAAGGCCGTAGCGCAGCCGACCAAGCAGGGCTTCCTTTACGTCTTTAACCGCGAAACCGGCGAGCCCATCTGGCCTACCGAGGAGCGTCCTGTGCCCAAAGGGGACGTGCCCGGCGAGTGGTATTCGCCGATGCAGCCGTTCCCGACCAAGCCCCCAGCTTTTGAACATCAAGGAGTCGCCATCGAAGATTTGATCGACTTCACGCCGGAGCTGCGGGCCGAGGCGGAGAAGCTTGTCTCCAAATATCGCATCGGGCCTCTCTTCACGCCGCCATCGGTGAGCAAGGCCGAGGGACCGCTGGCATCGATCACTTCGCCGGGATCCACCGGCGGTGCGAATTGGCCGGGTGGGTCCTACGATCCCGAAACACACAAGCTCTACGTTTACTCGCAGACGGCGATTGCGCTGCTGGGAATGATCCCTACGCCGGGACCTCAATTTTCCGATATGGAATATGTGCAGGGTACGGCAGGCAAAGAACCGCGGCCGAGCACGCCCATGGGCGCGCCGCCCCGTCCAGTCAGTCCTGCTGCGGCAGCGGAAGGCGGGGAAGGCGGTCCAACTCTCACCGTCCGTGGCTTGCCCTTGCTGAAACCTCCCTACGGGCGCATTACGGCGTACGACATGGACAAGGGCGAAATTGCCTGGCAAGTGGCGCACGGCGAAACGCCGGACAACGTGCGCAATCATGCGGCACTCAAGGGCCTGACGATTTCGCGCACCGGCCAGTCGGGCCTCGTGGGAGTGCTGACTACAAAGTCGCTGGTGATCGCCGGCGAGCCCATGTTTACGACCACTGCTTCCGGAGCGCGCGGCGCAATGTTGCGCGCCTACGATAAAGCCACCGGCAAGGAAGTCGGCGGTGTGTACATGCCCGCGCCGCAAAGCGGCTCGCCCATGACGTACATGCTGAATGGGCAGCAGTACATCATCGTTTCGATCAGCGGACGGGAATTTCCCGGCGAACTGGTGGCCTTCCGGCTTCCCCCTGTAACCGAATCGAGAGCGAATTGAGGCGCGGCTTATACACAGATTTGAGGTAGTTCGGGAGGTAAGATTCCGTAATCACATCAATGTGGTAAGCCTGCCTCTGTTGAGCAACCCACGTTTCAGTCCTGTACTGCAGGTGGTCAGCAGGCCGCAGCACAAGCCCTCTCGCCGATTCAAACGCTTGGTAGAGAGGGCCTTCGAGTACAAGTAACGGGTAGTAGAAGATCACATTTGCCGTGTCGCGCGGAAAACCGTTCGCACGGAGAAGACGGTAGTGCTCATCGACTTCAGTTTCCAAGGCGCAGACAATAGTCCGGAACGTCTCATGTCGCAGACAATATGAAACCAAAGAAAGTCGATCTTGCGCCTGCGCCCCAGTAGATCGAAAGCGGTAACCGCCGAAATGTCATATTCCCGCGACTTCCCGGTCAAGGGATCCGGGAAGGTGGAGTTACTGTGTACATAGAAGCCGTCCTCTTGAATGGCCCGACGAACCCTCTGCTCAAGGAAGTACCCCGAGCGGCGGATCGCGCTTTTCATGTCCCGCCGATTGATACTTTGGTTTTGCTCGGGCGTATATGCCACAGTTGAATACAATTTTACGACACGTGAGTAAAACGTGCCAGAAACCAAGCCTTTAGAAGGCGCCCGTCGCAATTCATCGCACCACACCTAGCGACTGTGGGTGCATCCAGGCGATTGCGGCAATTCCGAGCGAGTTCGTCGTTTTTGACTCCGCGTAGCGCCGGAGCTATACTGGCGTGCTTTTTGGAGGCATCCGCAAACCGTGGGCGTTCTCGATCAGCGCTTCGAAAAAAACTTCATGATCTCGTCGGTGGACTACGTCTTCAACTGGGCGCGCAAGTCCGCCATCTGGCCCTTGACGTTT
>QHYQ01000200.1 GCA_003224175.1 Acidobacteriota bacterium | reverse complement strand
CGGCGGGCGCGGACGGAAACGGCGACGCCTTGTTCGGGTGGTATAATTCAGGTAATCCAACGGGGGCGACACGGTTTCGACGGAAGCTGTGGCGACCCGAAGGCATGCCGGGCGCCACCTGCCCGCAATCGGGTGGAAAAATAGAACTGCCAACACTGAGTTGGCTCTGGCTGCCTAGAAAAACCTAGCGTAGCCCGTCTCCCCGAGCTTTGCCTACGGGCTCGGATCGAGGCGTCGCACAGTGGGCTGGCCGGCGGACCTCGGTCCGTGGTTTTCCGGCGAGATCAATCGGACTAGCCGGCAGCGCGTCTTGCGCGTTCCTAGCGCAGCTGGCGAACCAAATCGAATGCGATAAGCATGTAGGCTTCGGGCCGTAGCGCTTTTCGGACGGGGGTTCGACTCCCCCCGCCTCCACCATTTGGCCGTTCCATGGTCTCTAAGATGCCCATACCGTTGGTGGGCGGGCGCATAGGTCAGGTTGAGCTCAACGGCTCGGGGGAATGCCCTCTCTCCGTCTGGTGTCCTTGTCGGCACCTTTTAGAATTGGGACTCTCGATTTGGACTCTCTGGGAGTATTGGCGGTGCACCGAATACATGACGCCTCTGCGGTTCAATACAGCACGGCCTCCTCGCCTTTTTGGGCAATGAGCTGCCGGAAACGAGCCACGATCTTGTCCCGTCGCGCCATGAGCGCCTGGACTTCGGCTTTGCTGAGGTGGGGCTTGGTTTTCTCCAGGACCTCGTCACCATTCAGCGCGCGTAACTTCTCCAGCAATTTCCCGTCACACTTCACCAGATCAGTGGAAGCCTGCAAGGTTTCGTAGCGCCTGAAGGCACGGGTGAAGTCTATCCTCCAGATCTTCCAGTCCTCGGTGATGAGAATATTGGTGAGGTTAGGATCTGTATCGTAGACGAGCTGGTCGAAAACCCGAACCTTGTACATCTGCTTATTCCAAGCTTCGGCGTCCGGTGCGCTTAGCTTCTGCTGACGGAGCATGAGGTTATCCCACTTCCAGGTTATCCACCAAGACAGAGCACCCTTTTGGCCGTTCCACACGCGTTCTACGTAAACGGGAATCATGTCACTCATGCCTATCAATGTAGCCAACTCGTACCCGGCGATGTCGTAGTGGTAGGAGTCGACGAAATTGTATTCCGTATGTCCATCGTCGAACTGCTTTCCCCGCTCATGTTCGTCGACGACTTGGAAGGCGGCGTCGTGGGTCAGCTGGCCATCGCTCAGTGTCAATCGCCAAGGGTGTGTAATGCCCTTGCCGAGCTGCTTACTGGCTACTACCTTGGCATTCAGCAGGAATGCTTTCTGTTGCTCTTCCGTCAGGTTGGGTTCATTTTGCGGGCTGCCTTGAATGGGTCCTTGAGCTAAACTGGCGGCACTCAGCCATACGGATACAGCGAGTAGAAGCGAGGCGCGTCGGTAGAACATTGAACACTCCTTTCGAGGTTCCGCGGGTAGCGATTGTGTAGCCTTTGCTCTTAACGATTTTCCGGTCATTCTCATCGTGCAGTTTCTTGAGCAAATTCTTTTACGTTTTCGAGGCACGTCCATAACTGTTTCGACATCATGCCGCGCGGCTCGCCAGGCCAGCCAGCACCGCGAGGATGCCGCGGGTGACATTGAAGTCCTCCGCCATCGTGTCAAAGAAATCTTCCATGTCAATCCGCAAGGCGCGCGTTGCTCGAGTGGCCACCGCTGACTCCGTGTGAGTTCCGCCGCCCAGGGCCGCGAGAGATCCAATCATCTGATTCTCTCCTCGGCGCTGGGCCATCCTTGCTGAGCGAAGCTCCACTTCCCCCTCCAGCAAGAGGAACATCGACTCGGCCGGACTATTTTCTTGGTATACCACCTCGTCGGTTGTCCAAGCGAGCTCGCTTGTGATGGCGGCAATACGAAGCAGGCTCTGCGTGGAGATGCCCTCAAAAATCGTGGCCTTCCGCAGGAGATCAACATTTTCGAGAACAGTAGGCATTGTTGCTCCTTTCGAAGTTTCGACGATACCAAGTCGCCTGCTCGTCCATGCCCAGGTCTGGTCCAGCAAAGGATCATCGTGCAAAACTCGGCGCACATCCTCTGCCAGCTCGGCAAGGCCCCCCTGGCCGACCGCATGCAGAGCGCAGGCGCAAAGCCAATAGTCTCCGGAGTGGAGAAGAATGCGGAGGGCTTCGGTGGGAGAGGCGACACTGGAACGGCACAGCCGCTGGGCAAAATTCAGCCTCTGCACCGGGCTGCTGTCCGGGTCCACTCCGGTCACGACGCGGCGGTAGAGGTCTGAAGGAAGAAGGTGTTCCACGACTTCGAGGGCGTTAGCCTGGAGCTGTGGCCGGCTTGAAGTCAAACCCACATACGCGTTGTAGACATCCCGAGACGGATAAACCAAGCTCAATAGACGGAAGATGCGCTCGAATTCCTGTTCCATTCGCTCTCGCACCGCAGCGACCACCAGCAACTGCGTTTTGGCAGATGGCTTTCCATTTTGCATGTCCAATGCCGCCAGAATCTGGAAGGAACGGTAATAGCCCAGTAACTCATAATCGAGCATATGGGAGATGTCCGTACCGGACGGCATCAAAGCTGGATCTCGCGTGTGAATTTTGTTGAGCGCTTTAATTACTTCGTAACGAAGCTCTGGATCGCTCTGGACGATACCGCCAGCGAGGGCGGCAGCAGATTTGACGGTGCCAATGCGTGCCAGCGCGGCGGGGATTCTCTTTCGAACACTCGTTGGAGTTTCCTGGTCGTTGAGCCGATCGACAAGCGCGCCGACAGCTTCGTCTCCATATTGAGCCAGCGCGACCCGTGCCGCGCCCAGCAAACGTGGCTCCCGTAAGCTTTCGATGATCAGAGGCAGGAACTCGCCGACCCGAATCTTGCCCGCGCTCATCAGGGCCTGCTCCACAACGCCGAGATTCGGATGGCGGAGCAACTCCGATAGCTCAGCGTGTAACGCACAAGGGGATGGGATTGTTCCCAGCGCGCGGGCTGCCTCGCGATGTGAGGCCTCAGCTTCTGGACCTATACTGGAGAGCATCGTTTGCAGAACGGTCTGGGCCGCAACGACGTGATCCGTATCGCGACTCCGCGCCAGGTAGGTCACGAGCGCGGACTGCAAACAATGGGCGGGTACGTCCGTCGTCATCTTCAGCAGCTCCAGAGGATCCTTATGCGCGTGTACCACGAGGTATTGAAGCGCCTCCGCGCGCACTTCAAGTGCGTCATCTCCGAGCAGCTTCTCTGCCTGTGCCACGATCGGATGACGCCCGGACTCAGCAAGAATATGCAGCGCCCGTTGGCGAACCACAGCGGACGGATGCTCCAACAGGCCGGATAGGACGGGATGCCATGCCGCTTCGCTCCCTACCTCAAACAAGCTCAAGCCGTAGAGCACTTGTTGCTCACCGGCCTGCTGCAGTTGCTGTGCCAGCACTTCAATCGTGCTGGCGTCCATTGTTCCAGCAGCAGTCCGCTCTGGATCGAGTGTGCGCCGCTCGATGGCACTGCGTAGTACCTTCAGATACTCGTGTCGCACACCGTAGGCGATCGCCAACCATCCGAAAAGGAATACGAAATTCACCAAACTGATGCGGCCAGGGCTGAACTTCATCCTGTTTCCAAAAACGAAAAGAGTTACACCGGCCAGTCCGTCGGCCATCCTCCAAATGAAACCATCAATAAACGACTTGACCTGACTCTTTACCCTCGGAGGCACCACAGGAAGGTACAAGAGTTCCGTCGTGGATTTGTCCAATGAATAGCGCAGCAGACCCTGGCTGCCCTTCAGGATGGAGGCAGTCAGCAGGGCGGGAGCCAGCAATAGGCCCATGCTGCCCCCCAGGAACACTACCGGCATTACAAATAACGTCACCCGAATGCCGAACCATCGCAACAGCCGCCCGGTGAGGAGCATTTGGACTATGAACGAGGCGAGGCCGATGTAGCCGTTGAAGCGGCCAAAGAATGCAGCCAACGCTACTTTGTCTCCACTAAAGCTCTTGTAAGCGATGAGCTTGAATTGGTAGCCGATAATGGCGGTGGTGCAGCAACCCACCAGGATCAAGGCGGTGATCAGCACCAGGTACCGCGAAGCACGAATATAGGCCCAGACCTGGCGAAGGTTCTTCGGCATGTCAGGCGCGGAGGACGGCTTCTCACTTACTTCCGACATTCGGTGCTGCGTCTGGAGGAACAACAGTCTGACGGACAACGCGCACAACCCCAACGCCAACGAAGCCGAGCCCGAAGAACAACAGTGAGCCGATAACGAGCAACTCCAGGCGGAGTCGGTGCGACAGGCGGATATAGACCGAAGTGAAAATGCCCACTGCGAGCGCCGTGGCGACGATGACGTGGGGTAAGTACGTGGGAAACGCGCTCAAGAACAGGGCATCTCCCACGGCCTGTCCCATGATGTAGCAGCCGATCACCAGGAACAGGTAGAGGAATAGGAGCGAGGAAGGCCTGAATTCCTCGCGCCTTACATTCAGAGCGCTCTCAATATAAGGAATCATTGCTGTGGCCCGCCAGTATACCGATTGGAGTCCACCGGAGAAGTCGCACTTCCGGTTGCTGGCAGTGATGTTTGCGGCTGCTTGTCGGTATAGTCGGGCGTAAAAGCTCCGTTACGGATTTCCAGCGCGGATGCCCTGCCGCCGAAGACCATACCTGTATCAATCAACCAAACACGGTTACCAAAGCGATGGTTGACCTCAAAGTCGGGCTGCACAGTGTGACCGCAGACGATGTACCCAATCTTCAGCCGCTCCAGCATCGCATCCACGCCTGCCTTGAGAGTTTCTTCGGGCTCCAGGGCCAGACCTCGGTACCAGAGCGGGCTATCCGGAGAATTGACAAACCAGGCAGAAAAGCCCAGAAATTTTTGAAGGTCATTTTTCAGTTCAGGGGCCACCTGCCCGTCGGCCTGAACGGCCTTCCACTCGACTTCAGCCTGGCGGAGAGCCTCCTCGATCCTCATATATCTCCAGATTACTTTCTTTTTCGAGAGCGATTGCCACAGAGAATCGAAGGCGGCGAGTTCTGAACGAATCTCTTGATTTAATTTCTGGATGTCGCCAAAGGGAGTGTTTGGATTCAGGCCCCCATGCACATACAGGACATCGCCAATCTCCACGACGGCATCGTGCTCGCGGAGCCAGTGGCCATAGACACCTTGGGGACTGAAGGCGTCGCGGCGTTCAAAGAATCCGAGGGGATGTTCGAGCAGCCATTTTTCGCGTGCCATTTGGTCAGCGGGAACGGCAGCGCGCGCGGGGCTGTGGTGCGATGCGAAATCCAAATAATCCTGATAGGCTTCCTCGCGCACCTTCTCCGATTGTTCCGTGACGAAGCCCCGGTAGTCTTCGGGAGAAACGTAGCGCAGGTCACCCATCATGGCCATCACTTCGTGGTTGCCCAGCAAGGCGATCACTTTCCCCTTTTGTCTGCGCGCCTGGCGTTCCAGCGCCATCAGCAGGTTGAGGCATTCACGAGACTTCGGACCACGATCCACGACGTCGCCGACTTGCACCAGGACAGTGCCGCCACCGATCCAGTTACTTTTGTCGTTAATCAGGCCCGTATGTCGAAGGATGGAAGCGAAATCAGTAAGGTCGCCATGAACATCGCCAATGGCTACAATTCGTCCCTCTAGGGCTGGAGCAGCCAGAGTTACGATCATCAGCAGTGAAACGCAAATTCCCGGCAGGTGAATTGTCCTGGGTTTCAGCAAGGGGCTAGGCACTCCAAGTAGCGGCACTTTATGCCCTTCTCCTTGTGATTTCAAGCATTGGGGAAGCGGTACCCGCGGAGCCCGCGGTGCAGTTTGAGGTCTTGGCTTCGTAGATGATGCCATCCAGCCGCCGAGCTTCTCCAAAATGCGATAGTCCGACATGGTCTGCCCGATCATCAGGTTATTTTCCGGTTGGCACGCGGCTTCCGGTGGGCACGCGCCGCTTCCGCTACGGTAGAACAGTTCCCGCGCATGTCCAGCATTGTGTGCGGAGGCGCGACGGTATATATTAATGCTCCCCCAGGAATCCAAAATCGCAGCGTCGAATCTCGACTGAGTTCGAGACACAAAGGAGAAATCGTCCATGAAAAGGTCACACCTATTGTTGGCGGTCGGCTTGGCCGTTTTGCTGGTGTCGGCCGTCGGTTGGACACAGCAATCCCAGCGCATCAATTACCGGGTGACGAATTACTTCAGCGTGGCTCCCGAAAAAGTAACCGCCATGCTCGAGGAGGCCAGAACCACGGAACGGAAACTGATGCAGGAACGCATCGCCTCTGGCGAAAACATCACGTTGTGGGCTCTGCTGCGGGAGGCCTATCGCGGCATCCCGGCCAGTAGTTATAACTACGCGATTTCCGCTACCTTCGACGGCGCCCCTCAGACGCCAAACGCCCCAAAGCGCGACGAGGTGTATCGCAAGGCCACTGGAATGAGTTTCCAGGAATACACGCAGAAGCTGAATACGCTCCGGACGAATGTTGGCAGCGTGCTTTACAGGGTGGAGGCCGCCACGCCCGGCTCCCAAGCGAAGGATGGAAACTACATTGCTGTCACCCGCTGGAAGATCACGGCAGGGCGCGGCGGGGATTACGGCAACTACGTGACGAACATGCTTTTGCCGTTAAACGGCCTAGCGGTGAAAGAAGGCCGTTCCCTGGGGTGGAGCGCCGCGCGCGTCGTTTCGCCCGGCGGAGCCGAGGCGCCCTTCAATGCTGTGCTCTCTAATACCGTGAAGGATCTCGCCGCCGCTATGCCAACCGCGGCACCCAGCCCGGAATTAGGACAAAGTCGTTTCGCCCAGGTGTTTCCGAAACAAAACTTTGCCGCGTTCGTCGAGCAAGGCCAGGCTCTGCGCAGTCTGGTTCGAACGGAGCTGTTCGAAGTCATGGTGGCGGTGGAGCGTCCGGCGACGGTAAGCTCAGCTCGTTAGCTCAGGGGCCCAAAACAGGCCTATAACGTTGCGATTGTGACCGTCTTCCTAGCAGGGCGGAACGTCGGGTCGGAGTGTAACTTCCGCGTAGCCGCGCACCGCTTTCGCATTTCTGCTTGAAGGTTTCCTCGGCCACATGTGGGCTAAGGCTCCCACTGTGGTAAGGCTGAGGTCTCGCAGAAGTAGTCCGCTTCCATTCTGCCTGAGCCCCACCGTCGAATGCTTCGTCATTCGACTGGTATCGCTATGGATCGCCGACGGCCATTGAACTGCCTAAGCCGACTTGGCAAAACCGTACAAAGTTTCAGGATTCTCCACGAGAATGCGGTGGCGGGCCGCCTCGTTGGGTGCCCACTGAGCCAGCAAGTCGAATAGGATAGCGTCGTCCGGCGTATTCGGTTCGTTAGGATGAGGCCAGTTGCTACCCCATACCATTCGCTCCGGCGCGGCTTGGACGTAGGCCTGGCCAACTTTGTTCACATCTGCATACGTAGGCGGACCGTCCTTCGTGTTGCCGGGAATCACCGATAGCTTCACCCAGGTGCGGCCCTTGTCGATCAGTCTCCGAATGAGCGCGAACACTGGATGTTCCGTGCCTATCGGCTCCGGCACGTACCCCATGTGGTCGAACACGATTACGGAAGGAATGCGGTTCCACAAATCCTCGGCTGCGACGATTTGCTCAGCGTCCATGGCGATTTGAACGTGCCAACCCAGCGCGTTCACACGTTTCGACAGCGGCTCGATCATATCGACTGTGGTAGCGGCGATGGTGGCGGGATTGGCACTCAGGGAGAAGCGGATACCGCGAATTCCACCGCGTTCTAGAGTTTTCAGTTCCGCATCCGTGACGGTGGGGTGAATAACGGCAACCCCTCGCGCATTTCTTCCAAGTTGAGCAATGGCGTCGAGAGTGACGCGATTATCGGTGGCGTAGGGTCTTGGCGTTACGACCACATTCCGTGTCGTACCGATTCGCCCCTGAAGTAAGCGGTATTCCGCCACACGCGCACGAGGCACAGTTCCAGGCTGAAGGGGCGCGAAGCGAGCGGGATCATAGACGTGATGGTGGCAGTCGCACGCGAGCGCAGGGGCTTTGAGCTTTGGGAATTCGATGCCGCTGGAATTCGGCACCGCCACTTGTGCCGCACTGACCCCATCAAGCCTTGCGACTGCGCTTAATGCCGCGAAGCTGACGCCCTGGAGGAAGGTGCGCCGTCCGATTTTGGCCTCATTCATCGTGCCCTCTTTCATTTCGCCCGACGCGGGAGCCTCTTGATAGCGAGCCGTAATACCGAGTTGTGCGGCATTCTAGAGCACCTTACTCGGGCAGTGTCAATCGGGCTGTTTCGCCTCGACTCTGTCATCGCGGCGAAGGTGATCCTGTATGGACGGGGCGATGTGTTCCATTTCGAGAACAAGCCGAGGCGCTCTTCCTTCGTGAGACCAGGCAGCGCGAAACCTTGAAACGACTTTTCCCCGCAACCTATTCGCCTGACATTGGGGTCTTCAGCGATGGCAAGGTCGAGGTAATGTTTAAGCTCACAATTTCGCAGGCTCAAAGTCTCGCGAGTTTGCTCAAGGAGCATAGGCTATAGATGCTGGGGGGCGTCCGGTTGTGGGCCGGGTTCCGATGAAGCGCATTTATCAAGCTAAACCTTATTCAGTTCGTAACGTTTGGGGTCGGAGCATCGTCACTACTCAAGATGCTTTTCGCCGTTGGCACGCGTCGCTCCTTCAGAAATTCCGCTGCGCTCAAGTTCGTTTAGTCTATTTGTAGTATTGCCGGAGATGTTGGTGGCCTGTAGTGTTCCGAAGCCGTGAAGAGACGCCGCGAAAAGCGCTCCGGGCGACGTTACCCGGTTCTCTGGAAACTGCAGGGCAGGGGCATTTCGTTCCTGGGATTTCGGCAGGGCGATGAAGAGGCCCTTCAGGGACGAGTCCTAAATATTAACCGCGGCGGGCTTTGCTTGTTGACCGAACAGCCTATCGAAAAGTCTGCTGTCCTGCAGTGCGAAATCTTCCCCGACGGATCGCACGTCGGAATTCCTACGGTTATGGAAGTCCGATGGATGCGACAGAATCCAGATGGGCCCGGCACGAACGTGGGCCTGCGTTTTCTGATCTAGCCTCCTGCACCGATCCGCTTTGAATCAGAAGCACGTTCGTCTCTAATCAAATCAGCTAGGCACCTTCGCTAGCAGCTAATCTTGCTAGGTGTTTAAGGGTAATTGACGCCATTCCTTCCGAAGCGTAAACACGAGCGGATTTCCTCGTATAGACGTTGCTGAAAGCAAATCACAACGGGACGAAATTTAGATGGCGGTAACGCCAGAGATCGAAGCGGTCGAGGATCGTCCAAAGAATGCCGGAGAAGTTGATCCAATCTCAAGGAGGAAGCATGCGCAGGATCAGTCTCGCTGTAGCGATAACAACGATGTTGGCGGCGGTTCCTCTATGGGCTGCGGCGTACAATGCCAGACCCTCGTTTTGCAGCGGTTCAGCAAGTTGGTGTACGTTCTCATTCAGTCCAAAAGGATCGATCATTATAAACGCGTACGGTGGTGGACAAGCCTTCCTGCCTACCGATTTCAAGTGGTCTTACTTTAGAGCTGGTTCCACATCGCACACAGTTACCGACAACGGGCCATGTCCGCCGCCAATGTACAATTGCACGTTGGTTCACGTAACCATTGCGGACTTCACTTTCTTCGACGCCAGCACGGGGACAGAGGTGAGCGTGACCAACGGCGCATATGACGTAGAGGTGTGGTACTGCGGGGGCGGTACCAAGTGTTATAAGCCAGTGGACGGAGGCCTTACGGTGTCGGATTGAGCTCTGGTTATTCTTAAAATAGAAAAGGTGGTGCAAGAGGTGATGCCAGAACGATACCAAGGCACACGCTGGCATGGCGGTGGTCACATCGCCCGTTGGACACCCGTAAGGGTCGTTGGAGGCGGGGAAGAAGTCCTGCGAGGTGAGGGGCTATCGGGAACTTCGGGGAATTGGCGAGGAAACTGAATCCGCACTCGACTCCACAGCAACACGTGGCGTAGAGTGACTCTTTGCTCTAAGTCAAATAAGACAAACACTTCCCTCAGCATGCAATAGGCATCTTGCAGCGATGCAATACGTGAAAGGCGCATTAACGGAGAAAATGCACCGTGCCTCCCGTACAGCGGCGGGCTTCATCCTGGCGGATACGGAGTGGAAGCCGCTCTACGCCAATGCGGAAGCCAAGAAGATAGTGACCTACCCTGAGGCCCCCCGGCGATTCCAATCGGCATGGGCCCTCATGGGGAAAAGGATCTTTGCTCTGACCGGCAAGCAGAATTCCTCTTTCGCATCTACTTCTCACGTGGAGTTCCTGTCCGGCAGGAGAAAGTACGTCGGCTTGGCCATTCCTCTGGCTAAATGGCGAAGACCACCCGCTGCGGCGGCGGTGGCAGTAGTGCTGGAACGAAGCGGCGCAGCTTCATGGGGTGCTGCTGAGGTGAGCGAGTCTTTTCGACTGACGGAACGCGAACGGGAAGTCGTCGAGCTTTTGATTCAGGGGCTCACCAACAAGGAGATTGCCGGGCGGATGAATATTAGCCCAAATACCGTGAGGGCATTCATCAGGATGGTCATGGGCAAGCTAGGAGTCTCGACACGTTCCGGGATTGTCGGGATCCTGTTTCGCGGCATCTATACTGCAACCGATCCCCGGTCTTGACCCATTCACCCTGAAACTGCTGAGCCTTTTCTCGACGTTCCAGTAGTAGGCCGCTGAAGTTGGTCCGGATACGTAGGCTTTCTAGTCGGTAGCCGATGAAATTAGAAGTGTCCGTGCAAATCGGCTGGCGGGATTTGATGTCAAGCGAGAAAAATTATATGCCGCCACCAACCGGCCCGCTTTCAGTGCGGGCTGAGGAGTCCGACTCCGCCGCCTCCAAGATTTCGTTTTCACGAAATCTTGTCTTGAGCAAGCCCGGATGTTCGGACAACCGAAGGGCACACACCCGGTCAGGGCCAACTCTAGGAGTCTCGGCCTTCCCGGGTAAGGCGTAGCCCAGGCTTCACGCTTTGGACATCTCTATGATCCAGTCTTTCACACTGGGCAGAGCCTTGGGCGTATTCTCTATTTACCCCTCCCTTCCTTGAACGCCCCCGGGCGACACCCGGGCAAGAATCCATTACGAGGCCAGACTCATGTCGCTGAAAATTATGGTCGCCGATGACGAACCGAAGACTACGCACCTGATGAGGTCTCTGGCGACTCCTTTAGGTCATACCGTGCTGCCGTTTGGGGACTATCGAGCCGCCGGGCAAAGGGGGGAGACACAGCGGTTTGACGTGGCCTTTGTGGGCATGCGATTGCCCGAACTCAGCGGACTTGAGTTGGCCCATCGGATCCGCAACTCCAAGCCCAACCGGGAGACCGTCATCGTAATGCTCAGCGCCACGGACGACGTTGCCGGCTTGCGTAAGGCTTTCGGCGAGGGTGCGGACCTGGTTGTCGCTAAGCCTATTTCCGCAGATCGCCTGCGTCGGATGCTGGTGGCCATGGATCTGCCTGAGTGGAAAGGCAAGAGGCACGCAGTCCGGTTGCCTCTTTTTACCGAAGTCAACTGCACGTGGAAGGAGCGGCAGTTTCCCTTGCGCAGCTTGAACATCAGTGAGAGCGGCATGCTGCTTCAACCCGCGATCGACGCAGAGGTGGGCCAGGAAGTCGCGTTGGAGTTCAAGGTTGCAGAGGTTCACGCCTCCCTCAACGCGTCAGCGCGGATCATCCGCAAAGAAGGAACCAGGCACGTGGCCGTGGAATTTATCAGCCTGGCGCCGGAGAATCAAAATGCGATTCAGCTCTACGTCACGGGGCATCTGGAAGTCCGTACGCCCCGAGAGCCGCTAAACCTCGGACCGCGAAGGTTGTTCCGTACTTAGGGCTTCATAGTCGGGACCAGTAAAAATGGCCATGAAGTGATCCCAGGACTCGAATCCAGCTTCTCCGCATTTTCCCTAGACTTCCCGGACTCGATCGCCTCTTGTGCCCGCACCCAGGGTTCTCGAGTGTGTTAAGCTGCTGACAAAACGAGAAAGAGGAGGGCCGCCACATGGCAATGGAGCAAAGGATAGCCCGGCGATTTGCAAGACTTCGCTTTGGATTTGGATTCGTGCTGCTCGTCGGCCTACTCACGAGCGCGGCCGTCCTATTCGCGCAGTACCCTTCGCGATCGCAAGTCAGCAAGGACGGCACGGCAGTCTTGCTGGAGGATTATGCGAACCTGCCGGTTTCGAATCCAACGCACGGAGGCTTGGCTTCGCCCGCAATCGACTACAAAGGGCAATTGGGCCGCGTGACTGCCCTGCGCTCGGAGCCGGCGAACGCGCCGCTGGCGGGCTCCCGCTTTTTCGTGGACGATCAGAGTTCCACCATCTATATTCTGGATAAGGCCGCGAAAAAGTTCACGCCGTATCTCAATTTTGCAGAGATATTCCCGAAATTCGCGTCCGACGTAGGCAACACGGCGGGCCTCGTTTCGTTTGCCTTTGGTCCCGCGTACGCGAAAAACGGCAAGTTCTATACCGTGCACACGGAAAAGCCGGATATGGAGGGCTCTGCGACTCCCACGAATGCGCGGCTAGCGACGCTCGATCTCAAGGGAAACTCCACAACTCCAGCGGTGAATCCGCCCGCGGGCCCCTCCCATCTGGAATCCGTGCTCGTGGAATGGACGGATACGAATATTCGCAATTCCACGTTTGAGGGAACGGCGCGCGAAATCTTGCGCACCGGCTACGATCGCAATCACCCCATGGCCGATTTGGTTTTTAACCCGATGGCTAAACCGGGAGACGCCGACTACGGCAATCTCTACATTTCGATTGGCGACGGCGCGGCTGGAGAAACGCCGGGACCTTCGCACACTCTGCCGCAGCGGCTCGACACGTTGGTCGGCAAGATCCTGAGAATTACCCCCGACATCAACTTGCGCCCGAAGGACACGCTGAGCGCCAATGGCCGATACAGAATTCCATCCGCTGGATCGGACCCGAATCCCTTTGTCTCTGTTACCGGCGCTCGCGGCGAGATCTATGCCTACGGTTTGCGCAATCCACACCGCTTGCAATGGGATGTGGAGACGAAAACGCTGATCGCGGATGACATCGGCGTGCACTATTGGGAAGAAGTCGACATCGTCACCAAAGGCGGCAATTACGGTTATGCCGAGCGTGAAGGGAACGAACAGTTTTTTGTAAACGACGCGGGCAAGACGGGCAGCCTCATGAACCCGGCAGTGCCTTTCCCCGAAAAGGATGCCCTCCAGGTGGAGGGCATCAGTGAGCCGGTTGCTCCCCTATATCCGGTCGCCGTCTACAGTCATCGCGAAGGAGATTCGATCGGCAACGGCTTCGTTTACCGCGGGAAGCTGATGCCGCAGCTTCGCGGAAAATATATTTTCAACGACATGACCACGGGCAGGATTTTTTACGCCGATTTCGCGGAGATGATTGCCGCGCACGGAAAACGCGGCCAGCAGGCGCAAATTCATGAGTTGCAGATTATGTACAAAGATCCCGCGGCCGCTGCCAGCCAACCCGCCAAGCGCCGGATGTTCGACATTGTCGCCGAAACCTACGCGCGCAAGGGCGGGATGCCACCCCCGGACCATGTGCTGCCGGGTAACGGCACGGCTACCACTCGTTCGCAAGATCCGGCGCATCCTGAAGCCAAAATGGATCCTGAGGGTGTGACGTACGGCGGGGGGCGCGCGGACATCCGCATGGGTTTAGGGGGCGACGGGGAACTCTACGTCTTGAGCAAGTCTGACGGTATGATCCGAAAATTGACTGCTGTCGTCACGCCGCCTCCGACTTCGAGGCACGGGGCGGCTTCGAAGGAGACCGCGTCGCGCTGACGACTCGCCTGACTAACGCAGTCGTCTACCTGCCAGCGGCCGTCGGACGGTAGCGCCCTTCGCATCGGGGAAATTCTTTGGTACTCTGTAGCGAGTCCGGAGAAACGCTGTAGTTTTCCTGATTTGACTTGACATTGTTGCACCGCCGGTGCTAAACCCCACGCAGATTGGGTTTTTCATGGTGTTTGGATGTGTGTGGTGTGTTTGTTTCTAGAGGTTACGGCGTCACCAGTGTTTTGAACAAAAAAACGATCGCTCGCGGTGATCGGTTCGCGGTGATCGGTCCCAAAATCATCTGACCTTCGGGGGGGTGTCTATGTGCAGTGTTTTGCCAAGGAATCGTCGCGTTTTGGCCTTTCTTTCGTTTGCCCTAGCTGTATCCATTCTATTTGCTACCCAGCTACATGCCCAGGTGGCCGGAGCAACTCTCTCCGGTACAGTCAATGATCCGTCCGGCGCGGTCGTTCCCAATGCCCAGGTGTCTGCCAGGAACACGGCAACGGGCGTGGCCCGAGTGGCCACCACAGATTCTGCCGGTTTTTACTCCATTCCCAATTTGTTGCCGGGCAATTATGAGGTCACCGTTACCGCCCCGGGATTTAGCACGGCTGTTCAATCGAACATAGAACTGGCCGTTGGCGCTCAGCAACAGCTCAATATAGGAATGAAAATTGGGGAAACTACGCAAAAAGTGCAGGTAACCGAGGCGGCTCCGGCTGTGCAGCTCACCTCATCAACGCTCAGTGGCGAAGTGCAGGCGCAAACCGTGCGCGAACTGCCCCTGAACGGCCGCGATTGGACCCAGCTCGCGACCCTTCAGCCAGGGGTCGACAAGATCGAGACCCAGATGAGCTACGACACCTCGGCGCGCGGGAACCGTGGCTTCGGAAGCGAGTACACCATCTCTGGTGGGCGGACGACCTTCAATAACTACCGCATTGACGGGATCAGCGTGGTGGATTACGCGAATGCCGCACCCGGGGACGTGCTCGGCGTTGTGCTCGGGGTGGACGCAATTCAGGAGTTTTCCGTTTTAACGGGCGGCTTTTCAGCGGAATACGGGCGGGCAGCCGGCGGGGTCGTGAACGCCGTAAGCAAATCGGGTACGAACTCGTTCCACGGCGACGTTTACGAATTCCTTAGGAACAGCGCCCTGGATGCGAACGATTTCTTTAGCGTGGGAGCCGGCAACCCCAAGCCGCCATTCAAGCGCAACCAGTTTGGCGGCTCGCTGGGCGGGCCGATCATCAAGGACAAAACTTTCATTTTTGCCGATTACGAGGGGCTGCGCCAGACCAAGGGTATTCCGACTTCCATCACGGTTCTGTCGGACACGGCCCGCGCCGGAATTCTTACAGACAAGGGATCGGGCGGCTGTGCCCCTTGCACCGTCACTCTGAGTCCTTACTCCAAGGCGCTGCTGGCAGCGTATCCACACGCCAATTCCGCGATAAGTAAAGATACCGGCAAATTCGTCTTCGCCGGCGTGCAGGTCGTCCCGGAGAATTTCGGCACCATCCGGCTCGATCACAGGATCAGCGACAAGGATAGCTTGTTCGGGACCTATCTGATCGATAAAGCGGATTACACGCAGCCCGACAAGATGAACCTTATTAATACCAACTCGAGCACCAAGCGGCAGACCGTCTCGATTGAAGAGACCCACACGTTCGGTACTAGTCTAGTGAATGCTGCGCGCGTCGGTTACAACCGGGACTACGTAGTCAACCAATTTAACCTCAGTGCGGTCAATCCCGCGGGTGCCGACCTGGCCCTTGGCAGCACGCTGAACCAGACCGCGCCCCGGTTGACCGTTAAAGGAATTGCCGACGAGTTTGGCGGGGTCAACTCGGGCTCCCACTATCTCCATGCCTGGAATTCCTATCAGTTCTACGACGATGCCAACTGGATCCATGGGGCCCATTCCATCAGAATTGGCGCGGGCGTCGAACGTGAGCTATACAACCCCACCGCGTTTCAAAACCCGGGCGGTCGCTGGAAGTTCCCTAGCATAGCGGATTTCCTGGGCGGCACAAATCCCACCTCTTTCGAGGCGGGCTTGCCGAATACGGTCTCCCCGAGGGAGATGCGCCAGACCATAATCTCGGCGTATGTTCAGGATGACTGGCGCTTCCGTCCCAACCTGACGCTCAACCTTGGCCTGCGCTACGAAATGGCCACCGTGCTACATGACGCGCAGGGCAAGTTCGGAAGCCTGGTAAGTATTCTTGAGCCAAACCCCGCGACCACGGCCGATGCGAACATGCGATGCGGCACCCAGTTCAACGCCGCAACTGCGTTTGGCGTTTCTCCACAGCCGGGCACCAGTTGCGATAGCGTCGGCCCCTATTACAAAAACCCGACGCTGCGGGACTTTGAGCCACGCCTGGGATTTGCCTGGGACCCCTTCCGCAACGGCAAAACCTCATTGCGTGGCAGCTTTGGCGTGTACGACATATTGCCGCTGCCCGGCTATTTCCTGTTGCAGCAGAACCAGGCTGCACCCTTCATGATCTTCAAGAGCACCACCGCTAAGGCCAATCCGGCCCTCACGGTCCCAGGAGCGTTTTCTGCCGGCAACGGACAGACCCTGCTGACAAGCTCCACGAGCAGCCGCCTCGCAGCCTCGACGATTGAGCCCAATCCCAAGCGCAGCTACACGATGCAGTGGAACTTCAACATCCAGCGCCAGCTCGATCCCACCCTCACGTTGACACTCGGATATCTAGGCTCTCGCGGCGTACACCTACTCATGCGTGGGGACGACGGCAATATGACCATCCCGACGCTGACTTCTGCGGGATACCTCTTCCCCGCGGGCGGCGCCCAGCTCAACCAAGCTTTAGGGGTTATTCGTTACGTCTATTGGAACACTTCGTCCAATTACAATGGAATGCACGTAAATCTGGAGAAGAGGTTCAGCCACGGCTTCCAGGCGCAATTCGCCTATACGTATGGTAAGTCGCTGGATGATGA
This sequence comes from Acidobacteriota bacterium, assembly GCA_003224175.1. Taxonomy (GTDB): domain Bacteria; phylum Acidobacteriota; class Terriglobia; order Acidiferrales; family UBA7541; genus Palsa-189. The sequence goes on along the minus strand of QHYQ01000200.1, from coordinate 16,289 downwards.
CTCGCAGACGATCGCTGGCGATACCTTCGGCAACGGTCTTAACTCGCCGCCATGGATGATCCCCAAAGCGTTCTACGGCCCATCAGACTACGACGTTAAGCACGCCATATCGATTAACGGCTTATGGGAGCTTCCAGCGCCCAAATCGCTGGGGAGTTTCGCTAACACGGCCTTGGGCGGATGGGAACTGGGCGGGATTTTCAGCATCAACAGCGGGGTGCCGACCACCCCGATCATCGCGGACGATCCTCTGGGCCTGGGGAATACAGGCGCCGACCAGTTCGGCCTTCCGAATATCATTGCGGGATGCAATCCCGTAAACCCGAACTGGAAAGCGGACAACCTCCAGTACATCAACGTCCAGCCCAACAGTGCGGGCGGTGTTGGATGCTTCACGCTACCTCAGGCCACTCCCGCGATCGCTGCTCAGTGCCAAACATTCGGCTTCGGTTCTAAGAGTAACCCGCTGGGCATTCCGGGCACTTGTGCAAATCTACTAGGTAATGTCAGCCGCAATAGTATTTACGGGCCGCGACTGGTGAACCTCGATTTCTCGGTTCTCAAGAACTTCCCAGTGAAGCGAATCTCGGAAGTGTTCAACATTCAGTTCCGGGCCGAGATGTTCAATATCTTGAACCAGGTTAGCTTCGTGCCACCCCAGCCGGGCAGCGGCGACGGCAACGCTGCGATTTTTGGCTCTGACGGGTCCCCGAGCGGAGGCAGCGTTGGTCAGTTGCAGGAGTACGCGACGGCGACGCCCTCGAGGGAAATTCAGTTTGCCTTGAAGTTTGTCTGGTAACGTAAGGCGCTGCCCCAGACGCCGTTGCACTTTGACCTGTGAGCCCACGGGCAGGAGATCCCGCGGGCTCAACAGATGCGGCGAGTCGCCACATTTGATAAGCTCCACTCGGCTGGACGGAAACGGCGGACGGTCGGTTCATGAATCGTTCCAGTGCCAAATCAGGTGCGAAAAGAAAATTTAGGAGGTCTGCTATGCCTTGGAGATCGAGCCTCAGAATTGCAGTCGGGCTATTAGGAGTTCTTTTTACAGCGACGCTCCTGTGGTCGCAGGCGCAAGCTCCTGAAATTACGGCTGTACGCGCCGGCCGATTGTTTGATCCTAAATCAGGCCAGATGTCGAACAACGAAGTGGTTCTCATACAAGGCGAGAAAATTACACAGGTCGGTCCCACGGCAAGCGTGACGATACCGGCGGGCGCGAGGGTGATCGACCTGAGCCGCGCGACCGTGCTACCGGGATTGATTGATGGCCACGTCCACCTCACCGACGCCGTCGGAAATATGCAGCACCAGATGATGGTGGCGTTTCATTGGGCGACGGCGAGTTTGAACGCGGGGTACACAACGTTAGTCGTCCAGGGATCGCATGGCGGCGGTTTTGCGGACGTGGAATTGAAGCGAGCGATCGAGAGCGGCTTGGTCACCGGCCCGCGCATTTTGCCCGCTGGGCCCCTTTTGGATCCCACAATGGCCGGAAATGCTTATTTCCCACTCGAGTTCAAGCCTCTTGAACAAGACATCGTCGCGAATGGAGCAGGCGCGCTGCGCGCGGGTGTGCGCGAACTGGCACATTACGGCGCGGATCACGTGAAGATCACCACTACGGGACGCTTTTACTTCAAGCCGAACGGCGAAATGGTGAACACGCCCACGCTCACGCTGGACGAGATGAAGGCGGTGGTGGACGAAGCGCACCGGCAGGGAATGTTCATTGCCTCGCACACTTATGGTGGCGAGGGCTTGAGAGTCACGATTGAAGCTGGCGTGGACGACATCCAGCATGGCACCGCTGCGACGGATGATGACATCAAGACGTTGGTCCAAAAACACCTGCCCATTACGACCACCATTCTGGACCATCGGCAGGACGAGCCTGAAGATCTGAAACAATGGGCGCCCTATAGCCGCTGGAGACTGGTCGAGCAGACTTGGAAGAAAATGCTTGCCGCGGGCGTTATCCTTGGCTGGGGAAGCGGGGCCGCGCCGCCGCCTGGAAGGGTCTACAACACGGCCTGCAACTGTTCCCATGGCGTGCAAGGGGAGATGTTTCCGATCTTCGTCCGCTGGGGCGCCACTCCTCTATACACGCTGCGCATGGCAACAACTGTGAATGCCGAGATCATTCACAAGCAAGACACCCTCGGCACGATTGAAAAAGGCAAGTTCGCCGATCTCATCGCCGTTTCCGGAGACCCGCTTCAGGATATTACGGAGATGCAACGCGTCAAATTTGTCATGAAAGGCGGCGTGGTAGTGCGAGACGATTTCGCTGCTCAGAATGGCGGGGCGCTGCGGAGCGAAAAATAAGCCATTTCTAACTCGACGCGAAAGCTCGTGTCAGGAAAATGTTTCACGTGAAACACTGTTCGAACGATGTTTTGCGTTCGGGCCTTTGCAAAGAGCTTCCGCCGGAACGGCTGATCTCTGGGGATGCAGCCGAATAACATGAGGTGATAGCGGCACGGACGGCGAGCCGAAGTTGACCCGTCCTGTCACTTTATCGCTATTGTTTTTTTCCCTCTGTGCGGCTCGCCTCGCCAGGCCTCTGCCACGGCTCTATACTCCCGTTCCAAGTCGTGTGACACGCGAATCTCGCCCTCACGCACAAACCGCTCATGGTTCTCTTCGAGCTCGGCAGGAACATACAGGTAGTTGGCGGTAAGCCCGAACGAAGCCTGCAAACCATACGGCCGCAGGTTTCCAAACGCGTGGATGCGCTCGAGACGTGCGCCATTCGAGAGGTGAAAAGTCGCCACCGGATCGTAAAGCGAGCGTGCCGTAGGTTTTGATATTTGAGAATTCTGCGGCGAGATCGGTCACGACCTGTTTGATCAGAAAATTCCCGAAGGCGATGCCTCGCAGGCCCTTCAGGCAGTTACTGATGGAATAAAATATCGCGGTGTCTGCCTGTTCCGGCGGGAGCACAGGCGCCCGGATATCCAATAGAGGCGCTAGATCGCCGGTCAGGCCCTTCGTCAATGCGACTTCCACAAAGATGATCGGCTCCTCGATTAGCGCCGGATGGAAGAACGCAAAACATCGTCGATCTGCTTCGAGGCGGCGGCGCAAATCCGGCCATCCGTTGATCTCATGCACCGATTCGTAAGCCATGAGCTTTTCCAGCGTCAAAGCCGAGGTATGCCAGGTAATTCGCTCCATGCGTAAGAACCCGCGATTAAACCAGGACCTGAAAAGATGTTTGAGATCGGCATCGAGCGGCTGGAGATCCGTGCCATCCGTCGCTAATTCCAGCAGGTGTCCTCGCATAGCCACTAACGTTTCAGTTCCGTGGGCCGCTGTGTTGATGCGGCGCAGCAACTCCTGCCGTGGCGGCTCCACAGCGGCGGAAAGCGCCGTGAAATTGGCCGCGCTGGGCAGTCGTTTGTAGGCCGCTGCTGCGTTAAGGACCGCAGTATCGTCGGGCCCAAATCTTCGGCAAAGCATTTCAAAAAAGTTGCGCCGCTCCCCTGAGTTCATCGCGTTGTAAGCTTTAATGATTTCCTGGGCCAGCACGGTCTGTGAAGCTTCGCCCCGTTCCGAGAGCAAATGATGGCAGAGAAAATCCATATCGGTGCCACGCCGTTCGCGCAGCAGCCGGAGTAAATTGCTCAGGAAGCTAGGCATCTTAGGAGAATTATAGCCCGATCGGTAAATGAACCGCTGGCTCGGGGAATGTGATCAAGGCCCTTGCGTCGCGGGTAGAGCAATAATAGAGAGAGCACTGAGAGCGATCCATTGCGCCGCCCGCTCTATCTTGAGGGCGGCAGTCCGGCGGCGACTTAGACTGATAAGACCAGCGGAATCAGGTGGGTTTCAGTACCGGGCCCGGAGCCTCACGAGCGGCGAAAGCTGAACCAGCTTTCCTAATATAAGCAAAGCTTTTCCCTTAAGGCAGTTCCTGGTTGCGAATTCCCAGAACATATCGTCGAGAAATCTGCAGCTCATTGATGACGCGAAACTTAAGATATCCCTAGGTATCCAACCCAGTCCCCCAACTGCGGCACCGCGCCGCTAAAGTTTGGTGTTCCATGTGCTTTGCATTCTGGGGGCGAGCCTGAGTTGTTTGCTCCGTGAAGAGTTTGCAAAGTGGCGCTGGCCGGTACACACAGAGTTCCGCTTACCCTTCGGATGGAGGGCCTCCCGCCGGAGGAAGTGATATTTGGCCGTTCGGCCGTCATGCAGGAGTTGCGTCAAAGGGTCCAAAAATTTGCCGTCGCGAGTGTGCCGCTCCTGATTCAGGGCGAAAGTGGTACGGGCAAGGTAGTTTTGGCACGTTACATCCATTCGCGGTCAAGTGTCGCTGCCGGCCCGTTTGTTAGTGTCAATTGTGCTGCCATTCCCGGCAGTCTGCTGGAGAGCGAACTCTTCGGCTATGAAAAGGGGGCCTTTACCGGTGCCTACGTAAGCAAGCCAGGCCGCGTTGAGATGGCCCATACGGGTACCCTTTTCCTGGATGGGATCGACGAAATTGATCTGCCGCTTCAGGCTAAGCTGCTCCAACTCCTGCAGGATACGCAATTCTCCCGGATCGGCGGCGGAGAAGACATTACCGTGCAGATCCGTGTGATTTGCGCCACGAGCCGTCCCTTAGAGCATGAGATTGCCGCCGGCAGGTTCCGTTCAGATCTCTACTACCGTATCAATGTCGCGAGGATGGAGCTGCCGGCCCTTCGTTTGCGCATCGATGACGTGCCGCAGCTTGCCATGCACTTCTACGAGCGGCTCCGCAAGCGGCACAAGAGTTCCGCCGGTCCCGTCTCGCCCGTCCTGCTGAGGCTCTTTGAGAAACACACTTGGCCTGGCAATATTCGCGAGCTCGAAAACCTCATGGAGCGGTACGTGATTTTGGGGTCGGAGGAAACGATTGCCGAGGAACTGGCGAATTGGCAACGCATCCCAGCCGCACCCCAACTCCCCGCCAATGGTCCCATCCACTTGAAAAATGTGACACGCAAAGCTGTGCGCGAGCTTGAGAGCAGAATTATCCTCAGCGCTTTGGAAGCAAATCGTTGGAATCGCAAACGCGCCGCGCGAGACCTGCGCATCAGCTACCGGGCGCTGCTCTACAAGATCCGCCAGGCCGGACTCCCGGCCAAACGTTCTTCAGAGACCGCGCACGCTCGTACTAACGTCCCTCTGGCCTCGGACTGAAGGAATTTCCGCCACAGACTCCGTCTTCGAGCCGTCTACGCCCCATCTTTCCCACTGAGAGCGATGCGCTGCCTTTGGGTTCATTTGCACCGAGTGGCTAATGTCGAATAAGCTTCCGTGATAGCTTTGCCGGCTGTCGCGCAGGGCTGTGCAACCTTTCATCTTGATAGATAGAAGATCGGGGAAGATCCCCATCGGAGCCGGAAAGCGTGTCCACCAGTTCTTCAACGAAATCAACGATCGCCGGGATCGTGTTTTGTCTCATGTTCGCTTTTGTGGCGCCTGGAGTGGCCCGAGCGCAAGCGACTGGAGGATCGATCGGCGGCACGGTGACGCGGGAGGCTGGGGGAACGATGCCGGGGGTCCACGTCTCGCTGGCCGATGAAGTGAAGACGATGGCCAGGGAAGTCACAACCGACACCGGAGGCGTCTACAACTTTCCCGCCCTGCCGCCGGCGGCCTATGAAATCATCATCTCGGCTCCGGGCTTTATCACTCAGATGTTGACCAACATTAGCGTTGGGGTCGGAACAGATCGCGTGCTGAACATCGTCATGCGGCCCGGCGATCCCAAAAAGGTTGTCAGAACCGTGGCGCCTCCCGCGCCGATCAGCCAGGCCTCCGGCTGCTGCGGCGGCAACGTGAATGCCTCGACCGTCCGTGAAACTCCGCTGAACGGCCGCGATTGGGCGCAACTCGCGACTCTGCAAGCCGGCGTCACCGGCGTTCAAACGGGCAGCGCGACCGGCGGCGGCAATGTCGACCGCGGATTTGGCGCGCCGGTGAGTGTCTCCGGGGCAAGACCGGATCAGAACAGCTATCGCCTCGACGGAGTTAGCATCAATGACTACGCGAACGGCGCTCCAGGCAGCGTGCTGGGCGATAATCTCGGCATCGACGCCGTGGAACAGGTCTCCGTTCTGGGGAGCAATTATCCGGCAGCGTACGGACGTACTTCGGGAGGCGTTATCAATGCTGTGACCCGCTCGGGGACCAATGCTCTTCACGGTGACGTCTACGAATTTCTTCGCAACAGCGCGCTGGATGCGCGAAATTTCTTTGACGGCCAAATCCCGCCTTTCAAACGCAATCAGTTTGGCGGCTCCGCGGGAGGGCCGATCCAAAAGGACCGCACCTTCGTCTTTGGAGATTACGAGGGACTCCGCCAATCGCTGGGCGTAACCACGGTGGATACAGTCCCTTCCCCGGCAGCGCGCAACGGGCAACTGTCCACTGGGGCCGTGCCGGTTGATCCTGCGGTAGCGAGATTCCTGAACGCCTTTTATCCCTTGCCGAATGGCCCTCTATTGGGTGCAGGCGATACCGGAATCTTCACCTTCGCGGGGCAGCAGGTCACTAATGAGAACTACTTTACGGTGCGCCTGGATCACAAGTTCTCGGGGACGGACAGCGCCGAAGTGAGCTACATGCGCGACAGCTCCAAGACCGTGCAGCCCGACGAGTTTAACGAATTGCATTCCGACATTGTTTCGGCGCGCCAGGTGGCGACCCTTCACGAGCAACACGTATTCAGCGCGAATTCTTTAAATGCAGCCCGCTTCGGCTTTAGCCGCGCGGTGGGAACTGAAGGAAGAGTATCCAGAGTTATAAATCCGCTGATGGTCGATTCTAGTTATGGCTTCGTGCCCGAAGAATTTGTGGGTGGCGTGCGTGCGGTGCCCGGCGTGACCGGTTTCACGGGAGGACCTACGCCGCAAGGTTTTAACAGGTCGTTGGCATGGAATTCCTTTCAGGGTGGCGACGACCTCTTTCTTACGCGCGGTATACATGCGATCAGTCTCGGAGGCGTGGTTGAACGGATGCAGAGTAATGAGTTATCGACTGGCAATGTAAATGGCGTCTTCCGATTCGACTCACTCTCGGATTTCTTGGCGAATCGGCCCCGAGTCTTTCAGGGAATCCAAACGGGCGGCTTGCCGGATATCGGATTACGCGAAACTCTAGTGGGCGCCTATGTTCAAGACGATATCCGGCTGCGAAGGAACTTCATCGTCAACGCCGGGCTGCGCTATGAAATGGTGACCGTGCCCACGGAGGCGCATAACCGGATTTCTAACCTGCTTCATCCGACCGACGCCGTGCCGCACGTGGGAGCGCCCTTTTTCCAGAATCCGACGCTACGGAATTTCGAGCCGCGCGTCGGCTTTGCCTGGAATCCGCGTGGTGGAAAAACTCTGGTCCGCAGTGGATTCGGCATTTTTGACGTGCTGCCGCTCCCCTATGAATTCAATCTTTCCTTCCAGCGTGCGGTGCCATTTGTGAATTCCATCTTCGCAAATACGCTCCTCCCAGGCGCGTTTCCCACTGAGGCTTATCAAAAATTCAATGCGCAGGCGGGTTCTGGCCTGGGTACTTATGTCGAGCAAAATCCAAAGCGCAACTACGTGATGCAATGGAATTTGAGCCTGGCACGCGAGCTATCATCGACGATCGCGCTTACCGTCGGTTACGTGGGGTCGCGCGGGGTCCATTTGCCCTATCGCGTCGATAACATCGATATGGTGCTGCCCACGCTCACGCCGACGGGCTACGTGTTTCCGCCAAACGTGAGCAGCCAAACGCTCAACCCAAATTTCGGCCGGATTGACTCCACGCTCTGGCAGGCCAATTCCATTTATGACGCGTTGCAGGCAGATCTTGTGAAGCGCGTGAGCCACGGGATTGAGTTTCACGCTGCTTACACCTGGGGCAAGAGCATCGATACCTTGTCCGCGACAGAGGCCGACGATGCTTTTCCTAATGGGCTCTTCAACCAATTGTTCTTTGATCAGCGGACTTCACGCGGGCTCTCGGACTTCAACGTGGCCCAGACGTTGGTGCTTAACTTTACTTGGGAGGTGCCCGGTCCGGCGTCGAATTCCGCCTTTCCAAAATGGCCTCTGAGCTGCTGGCAATTCGGCGGCGTTTACAAGGCCAGCACAGGACAGCCTTTTACGCCCATTCTAGGCGGCGATCCGGCTGGAATGAAATTGGACGAGACGAGCGAGCCGCCCAGTTTGGGTGGAGGACCGGGATGCGCTGCGTTGACCAATCCCGGCAACCCCAACGCCTATATCAAAACTCAGTGCCTCGCCTTTCCCGGCGCCAACCGCTGGGGAAATTTGGGTCGAAATAGCCTGGTTGGGCCAGGGATATCGAATCTGGATTTCTCGGTTTTCAAGAACAATCCCGTGAAGCGCATTTCTGAGAATTTCAATGCTCAGTTCAGGGCGGAATTCTTTAACATTCTCAACCGTGCCAATTTCGCCTCCCCAACCCAAAACTTGGCCGTCTTCGATCAGAACGGCCTGCCCGTTTCCAGCGCAGGCCTCATTACCTCCACGCAAACCACCTCCCGGCAGATCCAGGTTGCGCTCAAACTGATCTGGTGACGCACGAAGTAGAGAACAGCTATAAAGGCGGAATTTGCCCCCTCGAGCGCCCATTTGCAAATAGGCTGCAGGCGCGCGAGAATACTAGGAAGCGGGGAACATCCCTGCCGCAATTGGTGTCTAATTTTGTAGGAGTTTCCGCAGCATCGGAATCAGGCGGCACGACCTGAACGGCGGGTGGTCCTCGGATTCGGTGCTATGGGAAAGAGAGGGGTTGGTCGTGTCTGACTTGGCACACGTCCTCACCTGGCCTCAGGACGAAGCCGAGATCATGACGGAGTTGCGCAGCGGCTCCGAGGCGGCTTTCGATTGGCTCGTGACTTACTATCACGCCCCGGTCTACGCGGTTATATCGGGAATATTGCGCAATCCGAATGATGCTGCCGACGTGACGCAAGAAGTGTTTCTAAAAGCATATCGCGGCATTCGCGCATTTCGTCAGGGCAGCTCGCTCAAGACTTGGCTGTACCGCATTGCGGTGCGCGAAAGTTTGAATTACAGGCGCTGGTTCTGGCGGCATTTGCGATTCCAGAGTTCGATCGAGGATGAGAAACTGGACGGCTCGGCCGATTTCGAGGATACCGCCGCGTCTCCGTTCGATGAACTCGCCAGTCGTGAGATTCAGGACACGGTCCAGAACGCATTGCGAGAAGTGCCTGCTGTCTTTCGCACGGCGGTCATCCTGCGTGACTTGGAGGGCCTCGCCTACGAAGACGTGGCCGAGGTCCTGGATGTTTCTGTGGGTACCGTGAAGTCTCGCATTTTGCGCGGACGCCGGATGCTCCGCGAAATCCTCGAACCGGTTTTGGTGCCCCGTAAATCGATGCCCCATGCGGGATTTCTGGCGGTCTCCCGCATGAAGTGTGGAGATTAAGAATATGACCTGTGGTCGAGTGATGCGATTGTTACCCGGTTACCTTGACGGCGCTCTGCCGGACACTCTGGGTCCTGAGGGACATGCCAGTATCGGCTCGCATCTTGAAACTTGCCCCTCCTGCCGTCGCGAGCTGGAGCGGTATCGGCGCATACAGCGAATCATGTCTCTAGCCCCGCGCCCGTCGCCTCCGGCGGACTTGGGCGTCCGCATCCTCCTCGCGGTATCAAACTCACGAGCATTTGGGGGATTTGGGGCACGTCTGCGCCGGACCACGAATCGCTTGGACCTTATGCTGGAGAATATACTTGAGCCTCTTGCTCTGCCGGCGACCGGCGGCATCGTGGTGGCTTTGTTTGTTTTTGCGTTGGTTTACCAGGTTTTGGGCACGGGCATGCCCGTAGGAGCTGCGACGCCCGATTCGCCCACAAACTTGCTGCAGCCGGCTCGGCTGGAGGCGTTGGCCGGATTTCAGATGACTAAACTCGAGGAGATGACGCGCACAGGTGGACAGCATCCGCTTCTCGTCGAAGCCATGGTAAACGCCGATGGTCAGGCGGTAAGCTATCGTGTGATTTCCGGTCAGGTGGATGAAAACATGCAGCGCGAACTGGACCAGGTTCTGTTTTTCTCGCGATTCCGCCCGCAGATGAGCTTTGGCCGCCCCACCTCCGGTGGCCGTGTGATCTTGAGCTTCAGCCAAATCCGGGTACGCGGGTGACGCTCTCGGCCGGCCCAATTCCTCGTTAGTCTGCCCGAAATCATAGCCGTGAGTACGCACACCGCTATTTCGGTTGTTCTCAGGCGGAGCATCAAGGGATTGATGTACGTTTCGCCTCGCCCTAATTCTTGACCTTCTGCGGGTCGCCTTGTAAATTGGAAGCACGCGAATGCGCTGATCTTTGCTGCGTATTCCGAGGTCAGACGTGGTCTGACCGTTCGCCGCAGGCTCTTTGTAATGGGTTTCAGCCGCAGAAGAGGTAGGCGGCACGAGGTCGGCTATTCCCGCGAGGATCAGCGATCGTGTGGCATCGGCCCGATTGAACTGGATCGGGGCCCTGCTTCTTTCTTTTGCGGCTTGCGTGTGGGCGGTTCCGGCTTCTCCCGAAGCGGCTTCGCCGCAGAACGAATCGACCGGCCCCATCGGCGTCGAAGCCAACCCCCAGGTTTTTGCCACCATGTGTGCTCTCGTTGCTGCGGGTTTCGGAGCAGATCCGGCTGCAGGGACTCCGGATTTGGCGCGGTTGCGAGCCCGCTTGCGTTCGCTCCACGGCCCTGCAACAGAAGCATTGCGCGATTACTATCGCCAGCATGCTCTGGGTGACTCCGGAGCAACTCTCTCCCGCTTCATGACTTTTGCCTTGATCGCCGGACCGGCGCCGAAGTTCGAGCTCTCCCCTAAACGTGAGGAATTGCCGCCAGGTGTGCTGGCGCTCGATGGTTTTAGCGGAGTGCTCGCGAATTTCTACCAGGAAGCGCAAATTGAAGAGCTCTGGCGCCAATTCGAGCCTGCCTATGAGCGCGCTGCCTCCAGTGTTCGCGAGCCACTCGGACAAATCGTCCTAGCCTCCAGCGCTTATCTTCGAGAAATCATCCGTCCGGGAGTGCGGACGTTCCGGGCGTACGTAGAGCCTATGGTCGGCAATGAAACGAATGTGCGCAACATCGGAGACCGGTATGTTGTGGTCCTCAATCCCGCGTCGCCCTCTTTCGACCTGATGCGCCATGCATTCCTGCATTACTTGCTGGACCCGTTGCCCATTCGTTATCGCGAAAAGCTGGTCGGCGAACAACCGTTGCTGTTCCTCGCGGACCGCGCTCCCAATCTTCCCTATGAATACCGCGCCGATCTCACATCTTTTTTTGACGAATGCTTCGTTCGTGCCGTGGAGTTTCGAGTGCGCAGGCTGCCGCCCGCACAGCTTGCGGATGAAGTAAACGTCGCCGAAGCTGATGGTTACGTTCTGATCCGGCCACTGCTCAAAGCGCTCTCGAAATTTGAGCGCTCCGAACCGGCCATGGACCTCTATTTTCCGGATCTGCTGCGTTCCATCGATGTCGTTTCTGAACAACAGCGCCTGCAAACCGTGAAATTTGCGCCGGCATCCGATGCAGAACCAGCCCGCGAAAGGGCTGAGGGCCTTGGAGCGAAAAAACAGAATGCGGGAAGTGCCGCTTCCGATTTGGAAGCGGAGTTGAGCGCGGCCGAGCGTATGATTGCAGAGCGAAACGCGGCAGCGGCAGCGGAGGCGTTTCAGCGAGTCTTGGAGAAGAGTCCGGGGCAGCCACGCGCCCTCTACGGATTGGCGGTTGCTTCCGTGTTGCAGGGAGATGCCGAACATGCCAGAGCACTCTTCGAGCAGGTGGTGGCCGCGGCTCTTGCAGATTCGGCGGAGATGCGGCCCGAACCTGCTACGCTTGCCTGGTCGCACATCTATCTTGGTCGCATGCACGATTTGGAAGATGATCGCGAACAGGCCCTTCAGGAGTATCGTGCTGCCTTGGCAATCGACAATGCGTCGGAAACGGCGCGTTTGGCTGCTCAGCGCGGCATCGAGCAAGCATACCAGCCGGCGGTAAGCAATCGGCCGCCGGAATGATGCGCGGGAGTCATGTGGTCGAAGAACGGCCGAGGTCCGCATGTTGGCGGGCCCGGAAAATCAAAGAAGGAGAGTTGTAATGAGGCATTCCATAGCGAAAGCGAGCGCACTTGTTCTGCTGAGTTTTTCCTTGATGTCTGTAGCATGGGCCCAGAACCAGAAAAACAAGAAAGATCAAAAAGATCAAAAAGATCAGGGAAACAGTTCACTCGATCAGACCAAGCCCGGTGAACAGAGTGGGGCGGCGAACAAAGACGAACTCAAGGCCTACAAAGAAGTTTATGACGCCCGCACCGGGGATCCCTCAAAACTAATCGAAGTCGGTGAGGGTTTTCTGGCGAAGTATCCAATGAGCGTTTACGCAGGCGCGGTCTATTCCGAGCTCGCTTCTGCCTATCTCAGTACCAATCAGGCCGACAAGATGGTTACCGCTGGGAGCAAGGCCGTGGAAATAAATCCGGACAACGTCGACGTTCTGCCGCTGCTCGCCTGGGCCATCCCTCGGCGGGTGACCGCGCAGACGCCGGACGCCGCCCAGCAACTCGCGAAAGCTCAGGACTACGCCAAGCATGGCATCCAACTGCTAACCACGATGCCCAAGCCCGAGGAAATGGACGACGCCGCATTTACCAAGGCCAAGAACGATAAGTTAGCTATGTGCCACGATGGCATAGGCGTTGCCGAGGTAAAGACGGGTAAATACGATGACGCGATTGCCGAGCTCAATCAATCGGTAGAGCTGTCCGCCACTCCCGATCCCGTTGATTTTTATCTCTTGGGTGTCGCGAACCAGCTGACCAGTCATTTTACCGACGCGATCACCTCATTTACGAAGTGTTCCACGGCAGGTCCGCTGCAAGCGCAATGCAAGACTGGTCTCGAGGACGTCAAGAAGAAGTCGCAGAATAGCCTGGAGGCGCCCAAATAATCTCTATCGCGCCGATGCGTGAAAACCGGCTGGAGGAACTGGAGCAAGCCATTCGCTACCGGTTCCGTCAGCCGGAACTCCTGGAGCGGGCGCTCACTCACTGTTCCGCTGTGCCCGAAGACGCTACGACTCGGATTCGTCCCGATAACGAGCAGCTCGAATACTTGGGAGACTCCGTGCTCGGCATGCTGGTCAGTGAGTATCTCGTCGGCACGTTCGCGGCCTGGAGCGAGGGACAATTGTCCAAGAGCCGCGCACGATTGGTAAGCGCGGCGTCACTCTGTGTTGCGGCGCGTCGCTTGGCTTTGGGAAATTACCTCCGCCTTGGTAAAGGCGAGGAGAAGACCGGCGGGAGAGAGAAGCCCGCATTGCTTGCCGACGCTTTTGAGGCTTTGGTGGCGGCGATTTATTTGGACGCAGGTCTGCCTGCGGCGCGGGAGTTTGTGAAGCGGGCCTTGTTGGACACTGCGATTGAGGTGGAAGGGAGTCGGCTGGAGCTGTCCGACCATAAATCCGCGCTCCAGGAATTGCTTCAGGCGAGAGGTTTGCCTTCGGCGCGGTATGCAGTGGTCCGTGAGGCAGGGCCGGATCATCAGAAGACTTTCTGGATGCAAGTGGATGTCCCCGGGCTGGTGAACGCGACCGGTGTGGGTCCCAATAAGAAGGAAGCCGAACAATCCGCGGCGGCGCAGGCGCTCGAACTGCTCCGCGCGGGTGAAGTAGAATGAGATAGCGAGGTCCTGCAGAGGATGGCCGAAATAGCGCCAGTTGCCGAGCACCGCACAGAGGCTGCGCGAGCGGAAGCGCGCACGCATACCTCGGTGCGCGAATATATTGAATCGCTCCTGGTGACCGTGATTCTGGCTCTTTTTGGGACGACTTTCGTCGTCCAGGCTTTTAAGATTCCTTCCCAATCCATGGAACCTACTCTGCTGGTGGGCGATCATCTGCTCGTAAACAAATTTATCTTTGGCGGCCGCGATTCCTGGTACGAAAAACTTCTGCCTTATCGTCCCGTCCGCCGGGGCGACATCATCGTATTCAAATTCCCTTTTCAGGATCATCCTCACTACGTCAAGCGCGTTATCGGATTACCTGGCGATCGGATCAAGATCGTTGACCAGCACGTTTATCGCAATGGCCAGCAGCTCAATGAGCCGTACGCCTATCATGACCGGGCCGCTTCTTATAACGCCTTCCTCTACAATTTCCCACCGGCCAGCCACGATGAACTGATCTCCAGCATGCAGCCGGAATGGGCCGATCAGATTTTCAAGTACATCCAAAATGGGGAGCTCGTGGTGCCTCCAGCCAATTATTTCGCTATGGGAGATAACCGCGACAATAGCTGGGATAGCCGCTATTGGGGTTTTGTAGATCGTGAAGCCATCATGGGCGGGCCCGTGGTGATCTACTGGTCCGTCCAAAGTTCCGAGCAGGACTATAGCGAACGCTCCCTCGGGGGCGGTCTCGTGAGTATCCTGCGTACCCTAATCGAGATACCCACGCGAACGCGCTGGAACCGCATGCTGCGCGCGGTTCACTGATAGCCGTCTCTTTGCTTCAACCTGTTGATCTGCGACAATTCTCAGCCATGCTGCGCAAGCGACTTGTCTGGTGGTCCGTCCTTCCGATCCTCTCCCTCATTCTCGCGAGCTGGTCTTTTTCGCTCGCCCTGCAGGGCGGTTGGTTGCGCCGGTCACTGTCGGCCAGGCTGGCAGCGACGTTTGGACGCCCGGTCGAAGTGGGGCATTTCGGGTTCACTCTTTTGGGCGGACCCAAATTCGAGGCTGATTCGGTTACGGTTGGCGAGGATGCGCGCTTCGGCCAGGAATATTTTCTTCGCGCTGACCGGCTAACCGCCAGCCTGCGGTGGGCGGCTTTGTTCCACGGACGGATGGAATTTGCCCGGTTGTCGCTTAGCCGCCCAAGCCTGAATCTGGTCAGGGCAGACGGCCAATGGAATGTCGAAACATGGCTCCCTCCGGCGAATGCGCAAGAGTCACTCCAACTTTATCGCCCCCCAGTGGACCTTCCGGCGCGCGCCTCCCGCATTGATATTGAAGCAGGACGGATCAATTTCAAGAAAGGCACGGAAAAGCTTCCCTTCGCTTTGATCGACGTTTCCGGCAGTCTAAACCTGCAAAGCGCAGGGCGCTGGTCTTTGGATCTCCAGGCGCATCCTATGCGTGCCGCGGTTGTCCTCCAGCGGTCCGGCACACTACGCGTGCGGGGAACCATCGGGGGAACCTCGGCGCGTTTGCGACCGGCCGACCTCAGGCTGAGTTGGGAAGGTGCATCCCTTGCAGACGCCGCGCGTCTTGCGCGCGGGACTGATTATGGAGTTCGTGGCTTTCTCGATGCCGATTTCGCTGCTCGCGTCGACCGCGCGGCCGGCGATGGGATAAGGAGCTTCTGGAAAATCGAGGGAGGGTTTCGCCTCAAGGCCATTCACCGGTGGGATCTTGCGGCGCGGCCCGATAATCCCGCTATAAACGTCGAACTCACGGCAGCTTGGCTTCCGGCTGAGTCGCGGTTAGAGATGGAGCATTGGCTCGTGGAGGCGCCGCACTCGAACCTAGATGGCGAAGCCAGCATCGATTGGTCTCGCGGATTTAACCCCCAGGTGCGGCTGCTCGCGTCCCAGATCGGTTTCCGGGACGTTGTCAATTGGAGCCGCGCTTTCTTCCAAGGCCGAGCTGAGGAAATGAATGTCGCCGGCAGCGTCGATCTCGAAGCAAAATTTGGCGGTTGGCCGCTCCGGGTTGAAGATTTCAGCATGATCTCAGACGGTGCTTCTGTTCAGAGCGATAGCGGCAAACTGGCTCCGATTCGCGTCGGCCCCATGCAGGGATTCTGGAGCCGATCGTCACTTGTTCTGGCGCCGCTCATGGTGCGTCTCCCCGCCCCGGCATCGAACCGAGCCCCGCGGGGCGCGCAATCAGGAGCTGTTCCTGAAGGACTCTTCCATATCGAGGGCGCTCTGGGGCCTGTTCGTGCCGGTGATGCCGCGCGGGATTGGCCTTACCGGCTGACGATTTCCGGCCAAACGGGTCGAGTGCAGGATTTGCGGGCAGTGGCGGCCGCTCTTGGCTGGCAATTCGGATCCCGCTGGACCATCGAAGGGCCCGCTTCTCTGCAGCTTGTTTGTGCCGGTGCGCTGCGGCCCGGCACCTCGCTTGTTCATGGGCAGCTCGACCTTCACGATCTGCGCCTGACGAACGGCGCCATCAATGAACCGATACTCGCCTCGGCAGTGAGCGTGGAGTTCTCGCCGGGCGAGCGCAGGGTGAAGATCGACGATGCGCAGACACTCGGGACGC
>QHYQ01000166.1 GCA_003224175.1 Acidobacteriota bacterium | reverse complement strand
TCAGGAATTCGAGCACTTTTTCCGGCTGCTTGGTGTCGTGCCGTTGATAATCCCGCCAGAGGATCTGGTCATCGGCGGGATTCACAACTACGGCTTTCACCGTGGTCGAACCAACGTCCAGGCCCACCATGAGCCGCACGCCTTGATCCACCTTCGGCGCCACCGGCTTAATTACCGGCGGCGGGGCCACGACAGAAGGTTTGGAGAGACTGGTCAGCGGGACAAAAGCTCCGCCGCCGCTAGTCCCGGCGCTTCCAGTTCCGCAACTTCCGCTTGAGCAGCCCATTATTCAGAAACCTAAGCTGCGGCGCTTGCGCGCTCGACCGGCTTATGCTCGGCCTTCATCAGTTCGGCGACGTGGCACACGAAATTGGCCGCCCCGCCCACCACGCCTTCACTGCGCGGTACTTTGTACATCGGCGACTTCAACTCCGGATGCTCCTCGACGTAGCCGCGAATCTCCTCCGGTGTTCTGCCGGTCGATTCCAGAGCCGCCTTGAACTCCAGTTTCGTCTTGGCCTTGGCCTCGCCCAGGGCCATCTGCACCCGGCTGTGAGCGTTGACGTCGCCTTCGCCCGAAGTCTCGATGGGCAGGAAGATCATGTCCTTGTAATGGGACATGACCGCAGACTGAGCGCCGTCCGATTGCGTGGAAGGCATGCAACCAAAAGGCTTCAGCGCCAGTACCATGTGCGCCAGCCCTTTGTGCGAATAGTAGATATTCTTGGCCACTTCCAGATGCCCTTCGCCGCCCGCCGCCCGCGAGTTGTAATAAGGATGTCCGAGCCTTTGCAGTTCGTACTGATCGACAAGATGATGTCCGGTGCCGCCGAGCGCATCGATAATTCGGTTGTACTCGCGCTTGAAAATGTGCTCAGCGATCTTGATCTGCATGATCTTCTTGTACATCGCCAGGTTGATCTTCAGGTGCTTGTCGAGCCGCCAGGACGGCGGCAATGTCGCGCCGTGTTTGAGGCCCTTTTCGTCGCGGCACTGCTGAACGACTTGGTGCATCAAGTAGCAGATCCAGGTCCCAATCGGTTCCACCACGACTTGCGCGCCTTCCTTTTCCAGGAAGCGGAACATGTTGAAATTGCCGTCGCCCTCCGTGGTCTGCGCCCAGAATTCGCCGGTGATCTTTACGATGGGCTTCACGCGCGTACGGTCAATGGGAATTGCGGCAAAGCGGTCGCGCACCTCGCGCAGCGCGGACATGATTTCGTCGCCGAAGAGCTGATGCAGGAATTTGCCCAGGTACTCGCCCGTTCCCTCGAAACGCGAATTCTTGAGCAGCTTGGCCATGCGCCCGCGCAAAGTCCAGGGCTTCTGGCGCCGCATCACTTCGTGCAAAAGCTCCATGGAGTCTTCCAGAACGCGGTCGGTCTCTCCGGCATTCACCTCGTAGGGCCGAATCTGATACGCAACGTCGTTGATGATGTCGCCCATATTCAACGCATTCAGGATGGCCAGGAAGAAATCGACGTTCATTTCCAGGCCCGCTTCGGCCTCGGCTTGGTTCAGACCGCCGCTTTGCTGGAAGAGCAGCACGCGGAACTTGTCGAAGCCGGCATTGCGCAAAGCTAACCGGTACTCCGATTCGTACATGCCGAACCGGCACGGGCCGCACGCGCCGGCCGTAAAGAAGACGTAGCGATCGCAGATTTCGTCTTTCGTCAGACCCTTGGCTTCGAGGTCCTGAACAAACTGGACAAGATTTCCGACGGTGAAGTAGGTCGGATTGCACTGCCCGTTGTTTCCGTACTCCTTGCCGAGCTGAAAGGCCTTTTTATTCGGCACCGGCACGGATTCACATCTGTAGCCCAGGCTTTCCAGGGCCCCATGCACCAGGCGCTCATGCTTCCAAGTGAGCCCCCCAAAGAGGATCGTGGTGTGGTCGCGCTGCAGTGACGTAAATGGGAGCTCAATCGGCTTATGGAAGTGGTGAATTTCGCGGCGCTCGATTCCTGCCTCTTTTTGCAGGCGCTTGCGCTCCTCCTCCAGGCGCTGGCGGATCAACGCCTCCGGCGACAGAATCCGGACCAGTTCGCCATTTTCTTGTGTGCCATGAACGGGTGCAAAAGTGCTCATCATCCACTCCAATCTGGTCAGTCTAAATTGAATGCGCTTTCAAGCCGAACCGATGATCGGTCAACATCCTGCCCGGTGACCGTAATGCCAGAACCGCAGTGCAGCTTCTGTTGTTTCTCGGGGCGCGGACCGTTGGCCGGTACTCGATGTCGCCCAGAGTTCAGACACCGACAGAATATACCGAAAAATATACCCTGCTCCAACCCCCAAGTAACAAATTCTGCAGATTTTGTCCAGCGAATGTGTACAACAATGCAGTGGATGGGCAAGTTCGTGGCCCGAACGGCTAGATCGCTCCCCGGATGGCAACCGGTTCGGGGCTCCAGGATCGTCTGTGAGTTGGGGAGAATCCTTGACTCTTCGGCGAAGGTCTTCCTCCTCGTTCAACGAACGGCATTCCCTATACACCAGTCGCCCGGGAGAGGGCACGACGCCCGAAGGCAATTGCCTCTATCGGGCGTCGTTTCGCGCCTTACACTACTCCGTTGTTCGGTTTGGCTGCCAGCGATAATCCGTTCCGCTCTGGCTCAGAGCCGGCGCTTGGCGTCGTCCGCTGCTTCGGCCAGGCGCATGAGCACGTCGACGATCCCCGTATTTTTGTTTGTCGCTGGATCGAGGAACAGTCCGTCCTGAACAAAGCCAACGACGGAGGCCACTGCGCCCCCTTGTTGCGTGGATGTTGGGCGGATGATGGAAACAGGTCCGAGTTTTTGGTCAAGAAAGAATGTTGGTTCGGGCATGATCAGGTTGGTCTGGAACTCATCGGCCGCGCCGGAGGAACCATTGTTCGGATCGATGCCACTGTTTAGATTCGGGAACGAAAGGTCACCATCGGTGATGTTCGGTGCATTGCCTGCCTTGTCGTGCCAGACCTGAAAGTGCATGATCTCTGATCCTCCGATGCTCAGGAGAACCCTGAGCACCTCCAGATTTGTGACCTTCTGAGCCAGGATTGGATAAAGGCTGCTGCCACCTTGCTCGATAAAAGCAAAGTGAAATCCGGCCGTGCTGGCAATCGCCTGTAGATGATTTGAGGGAGTCCCGTCCGGATTCAATACAAGATCATCATTGCTGAGGGGAATGGCCGGATGCTGCCCCCTCGCCAAGTCCGGCACGGCGTTCTCAAAAGTGCCTCCTAGGTCGGGATTTTGTGTCGCGCTGCGGTACCGAGTCCACCACTTCGTGTCCACCGTCAACTGCTTCAGATTGGTGAGCCGCCCGTTTTGCGGCACACCCGTTACCCGACTGGGTGGCAGAAAGGCAAACTGGCTAAGATCGATGGTCTTCGCACCTTTCGACGCCAAGTAATTGTTGAGGAATTGATGATGGCTGATCTCGTCGTCGGTATTGTCGGCGATGTACTGAGGCATGTCGCCGTCGAGCACTTGAAGTGCAATGACGTAATCCGGAGCAAGCCCGGTGGTGATTGACTTTCCGTTGAGCTGCAGATCGATCGTGGAGAGACCCTGAGCGCCGAGCACTGCCTTTGTCGGGCCGCCGAGTTCCGCGTATTGAATCCATAGGTCGGCTTCCACCTGCTCCAGGGCGCTTAGGAATGTCAGAATGGCGATGTCGCCCCCAGTTATGGGCGCGCCGTCATTTTTCCCTTGGTCGAACGCGGGTAGTCTTCCGGGCAGCAGACCTGCGGCCACCGCCGCCGCCCCTGCTCCGAGAGCTCCTTTCTTCAGGAATGAACGCCGATTCGCACTGCGCTTCGTAAGACTTTCGGGTTGCTTCATCGTTTCTCCTTTTGGTGTTCTCAAAGATGAAAAATAAACCTAGTAATTCACTCCTTAGGTCTATTGCACGGCAGGATCAGCATGACTTTTGACGGCCAACTCTTTGTCACCACCATGTCAAGAAAATGCCAAAATCTGCAGCTACTGAGAATTCGATAACTTAGGTGCGATTTCTTCCCGTCTTCGGACTGAAGGCGGCGAGAGAAAAGGTGCAGCGCTGGTCTGCGTTCGAGCGCTGCACCTCACTGGCGCGAACTAAAAGCGGTAAGCAACGCCTACGGAAGGTTCGTAAGCAAAACTGAACGCATTCGTATGCAGCGCGTTCAACTTGAAATCCGGAGCCTGATAGCCCAACCCGCGGAACTCGGTCCTGAAATAAAGATGGGAGAATGCGGGTATATCGGCACCGGCGCCGTACAGAAACATGCCTCTCCCCTGCGTCCCAATGCCCGCGGAGGATCCGCTGTAGACGGGGCCAAGGACGGCTTGCGCGTGCGGTATCGGGAGAGCGTAGCCACCAACGATGCCGGTCGGCGTGCCGGTGGGTGTAGCGCCGTTCATTGAATTCGTCGGGGTGCTGTAATTTCCTGGGATGAAGAGGGCCACGCCTCCACCGCCCTCCAAAAACGGTCGAATGCGCTGCGACTTTCCGAAGGTGTAGACGTAGCTGCCACTGATCTCGGAGAAGTAAGACGGAATGGAGGAAACTGTGCCGCCGATGGTGTACTTATCCGAATTGCGGCTGAAACCGTAGCGGCCCTCCAGCGCGCTAGACGAATTCAGACGGAAGCGTGGGGGTTTGGACTTGGGGTGGCGTGGTTGAATCCTGAGCGACAGCGCCCGCCGATACCATCGTGATGAGCAAAAGCACTGCTAACAAACCTTTCATTTCATGTCTCCCTTAGAGATTGTGAGTTTTTGCGACTTCTCAAAACGGGAGACTGAGGCCCCATGATTTTTATTCCTCGCCTGCCGGGCATTGATCCCTCGTGGTGTTTGGTACGATGATTTCCATGTCGGCGGGAATAAACGCCGTTGTTGCGGAGTCTTATTCGCGAGGGGCCTGAAGGCTTGACCGGTCGACGCCGGTGGGAGAACTAGGGGCATATGCCCGAGCGATTTGAGCAAGTGGTACTGCCCCATCTCGATGCGGCCTACAACCTTGCCCGCTGGCTCGTGGGTAGCTCGGCCGACGCCGACGACGTGGTACAGGAGGCATTTCTCCGAGCGCTGCGCTTCTTTGACGGATTTCGCGGCGGAGACAGCCGCGCCTGGCTTCTGAAGATCGTGCGCAACACCAGTTATTCGTGGGTGCGGAAGAATCGTCCCGCGCAGCTGGCCGACGAGTTCGATGAGACGCTGCACAGCAGCGAAACGTCCATCGAAAATGCAGAAGCGAAGCTGCTTTCTCGCGCGGAAAGTGAGCGCGTGAGGAAAGCGCTCGAACTGCTTCCGGTTGCGTTCAGAGAAGTGCTCATACTGCGAGAGATCGAGGGACTCTCCTACAAGGAAATCTCTGAAGTAACCGGCGTTGCCATGGGAACAGTGATGTCAAGCTTATCTCGGGCGCGCCAAAAACTGCGCGACGCGCTTGGCACTGCCGCAGGAAGGGAGGCTTAACGTGGACTGCACTCTTCACCGGCATTTGCTGGAGGCATATCTCGACGGAGAGCTCGGCTTTGAGCGCACGCTTGAAGTGGAGGCGCATCTTGCGTCCTGCCGCGTCTGCTCCTCGGAAGTGCAAAGCTGGAAAGATATTCGTGTGGCGATGCAGGATTCGAATCTATATCATCGCGCGCCTGTTCAGCTCGAGGAGAAACTTCGCGCGCGGCTATCCCAGGAAAATCGAAGCAAAAGAATGCCGTGGTTCGAGTCATGGATATGGGCGGGAGGCGGAGCTGCTTTTGCGACCGCGCTGCTGCTGATTTCCTTCGTGATAACGCGTCCCGCAGCTCCTTCGCCCGCCCAGGACATTGTAACCAGTCATATTCGTTCCTTGATGGCGGATCACCTGATGGATGTAGTCTCAACCGATCAGCATACGGTCAAACCCTGGTTTGACGGCAAGCTGGACTTTGCGCCGCCCGTGCAGGATTTCACTTCGGACGGATATCCCCTTGCCGGCGGCCGCCTCGATTACCTGGAGAACCGCAAGGTGGCGGTGCTGATCTATCATCGGGCACTTCACATCATTAACCTCTATGTATGGCCCGCACAGGATAACGGCAGCTCGACTGTGCGTGCGCAGACCGTTCAGGGATATAACATCATCTCGTGGAAGAAGAATGGTTTTGAGTTTCGCGCGGTCTCGGATCTGAATACCGCCGAGCTGCGCGATTTTGCCCTGCTTTTCACACCGTAAGCCTCAACGAACCACCGAACGAGTCGCTCTCGAAATCCCATCTGCTTTCTGGGGTTTTGGGACCAATCTCTCTTCCTCGGCGGCGAGCTGCGGCTTACAAGCGTCATCGATCACTCTGACGCCCATCCAGTTCAAGACCTCAACTCCAGCGATTTTATTCCCGGCGCTGATTTTGCCTCTCGCCAAGGAATATTTTCGGGCTACGCCTGGTCATGTCCGGTGAGAGCACGACAGAGGCATTCGGCACTGAAGCGTGCCAGAGGAGAAGAATCGAGTCATGTCGGAATACATCAAGGAAAATCTGAATCAGGATGGCGTCGACCGAAGGGGCTTTCTGAAGTGCATGGCGTGGGCCGGTACCGGCGCCCTGTGCGTGCTGCAAGGCGGCGTTTTGAAGTCTTTTGCTCTGAGTGATGTCATGCGCCAGAGAGTAGGCGATATCAAGGGCGACCTCAGCTTCGTACAAATCAGCGATAGCCATATAGGCTTCAACAAAGACGCTAACCCGGACGTAACTGCCACTCTGCGCCAGGCCATCGCCAAGATCAACGCCCTGCCTGAGCCTCCATCCTTTGTCCTGCACACCGGAGACTTGACCCACCTCTCGAAATCCGATGAGTTCGACACCCTTTCGGAATCACTCAAGAGTCTCAATACGGATCAAGTGTTCTACGTTCCAGGCGAGCACGACGTCTTGAACGACAACGGCGAGATATTTCGGGAGCGCTTCGGCCGGCACGCGATGGGCGATGGCTGGTACAGCTTCGATCAGAAAGGCGCGCATTTCATCGGCCTGGTAAACGTAATGAACCTCAAGGCCGGTGGCTTGGGCAACCTCGGATCCGAGCAGCTTGCCTGGCTCCAGAAGGACGTTGCCCAGCTCAAGAGCAGCACCCCGATTGTCGTGTTCGCGCACATTCCCCTGTGGGCCGTGTATCCACAGTGGGGCTGGGGTACCGACGACTCGCGAAAGATCTCAAACTTTTCACGTCATTAATTGCTCCCTAAGGATGAGAAATGAACATCAAAAAAGCTTCATGGATGATCGGAATAGCGGTAACTGCGGTCGTGGGAATTACTCTGATGGCGTTGACCCAGAGGGGGCTGGCTGCTCCTCCCTCGGATAAAGGGCCAGGCGGAATCGTAGTCAAGGAAGTTAAGATCGATAATTTCAACTTTGGTCCGGCGAGCCTCAAGATCGTCGCCGGGACGACGGTCACCTGGACTAATCGCGACGATGTTCCTCATACCGTCGTCAGCGATGACAAAACCACCTTCAAATCAAAGGCTCTCGATACGGACGAGCAGTTCTCCTACACATTTACGAAGCCAGGCAAATACTCCTATTTCTGCTCGGTTCATCCGAAGATGACGGGCGAAGTCATCGTGCAGTAATTCTGGTGCGTCCCATGAATCCCTTCGACCTAAGGGCAGCGGTGCTCGCCCGGCACGCGCAGCACGTGGTGATCATCCACTTTCCCATCGCTCTCTTTATCTGCGGTGTTGCCTTCGACCTTGTCGCGGTTTGGAGGCACAACCGCGCTCTGGCCGTCGCTGCGTACTACAATTTGGTCGCCGCGGCCATTTCGGCGCTCCCGGCCGTGGCGACCGGCCTCATGGCTTGGCAACTCCAGTTGGGCGGCAAAACACCGCGAGGGAATCTCCGCTTACATCTGGCTTTAGCGCTTCTCTCCTCATCCGCGATGTGGGTGGTGTGGCATTTGCACGTTCGAGCACAGCGCAAATTCCAGCCCGCCCTATCGACGGTTCGCTTAGCTTTTGAAATCGCAACGGCAGTTCTGATCGCTTTGACCGGGCACCTGGGCGGTTTCCTCAGCGGCGTCAATGGCCCAGCTTAGCCAACTTGGCGATGACGCTATTGGGTGCCCAGCGCCGAGAAT
>QHYQ01000165.1 GCA_003224175.1 Acidobacteriota bacterium | reverse complement strand
TCTCCCAATTTGTCCTCCCATTTCTCGGCCCGGAGCTGTTGGGCCGAGGAAGGGGTCGCCCTAAACTCCCGACACCGCCGCGCTCGCGTTCCAATCCTTGCCTGCGCTGGTCTGAAGCGGCACCGTCGCCCTGACCGTCGTTCCTCGCGCGCTCGAAAAAACCTCCAATTTGCCGCCCAATTGCCGCACCCGCTCATTCATTCCGCGTATTCCTACGCCTAATGCTCCTATGCAATCAGTGCCCAATTTGAAATCTACCGCCGGCGCTCCTTTGCCCTGATCTTGCACCTCCAGAACCGCCTCCCCATTCTCCATTCTCAGTCGGATCTGCGCCGTGGGGCTTCCGGAATGGCGATGCACATTGGTCAGGCCCTCCTGCAAGACGCGAAACAATGCCAGCTCCGTTTCGCGCGGTAATCTGCCAAAATCCTTGGCAATCTGAAAATCAATCTGGATGCGGCTTCGTTGCCTGACTCCGTCGAGATAGGATTCCACCGCCGTTCGCAACCCCATCTCCTCGAGCATGGGCGGATACAGCAGATAGGACATGGTCCGTACTTCGCGCATCACCAGATCCAGCAGGGCGCCGTAATCCGCGAGCTGCTGCTCCCAATTTTGTCTGCCCTTTTCGCTCGCCAGCGCCCCCAATGCCATTTTCGCTCCCACCAGCAATTGGCCCACGCTGTCGTGAAGTTCCCGGCCCAGCCGCCTGCGCTCCTCGTCCTGCAATTGCAGCAGCCGCTGCGAAAGCTCGCGCACGGAAACCTCCGCTTCGCGCGCGGAACGCTCCGCCTCAATTCTGCATTTGTTTTCTTCTTCCAGTTGCTCCATGGAGAGGCGCAACATGTCTTCGGTGAGCTTGCGTTTGGTCAGATCGCGCGTGACTTTGCCGAAGCCGTAAAGGCGTCCGGATTCGTCCCGCAGAGCCGTAATGACCACGTCGGCCCAAAACTGCGAGCCGTCTTTGCGTACCCGCCAGCCTTGCTCCTCAAAGTGGCCTTCCCGCTTCGCGATCTCCAGTTCCATCTCGGTCTTTCCTCTCCGGATGTCTTCTTCGGGATAAAAAATCGAGAAGTGCTTGCCGATCACTTCGTCCGCGCGGTACCCCTTGATCCGCTCGGCGCCGGTGTTCCAGCTCAGGATGCGGCCTTCGGGATTCAGCATGAATATGGCGTAGTCGCGGATGGCTTCCACCAGCAGCCGGAACCGCTCGTCGCCAAAAGATGCGTTCTCGTTTCTGAGATCTGCCACGCTTGACACGTTCTTTCCTCCTCAGCGTAGAGACTGCATGACGCTTAGACGCGTTCGCTCTCTTCTTCATCCAGCTTGGAATCGGCTGGCGCATCCCGGCTCAAGTTCTTTTTCTTTGGCTGCTTGAGTGCCTCGGTTGCGTGCCCGATGGATTCCGCCTTGGCAACCTTCTCGGCGATTTCCACGGGCACCTGGGGGAAATATGTTTTGGATTTCAGCATCGAAACTCTCCTTTGACGTCGTCGTGGACGTCGAGGCACCAACCGTAGCAGGCGGGAATGAATACGGGTTAAATCTTTAGGAGATTTTTAGCAATCCGGATTTCTCTTTAGTTCGGCAAGGCTTTGTGCTTAAAGGCCCAAACGCGTAAGGCCGCTGGCATTTAAGGGCCTGCCAGCGTCAGGCGGCAGGCGCTTAAGGACCCGGCCCCGGGAATTATTGCATATCCGCAGTTGTAGGTAAATTCTTCGCGTAAATTAGTGTAGTATTTTTTAGTTGCGCGACTCGCTACGTTTCGATACTATTGCGATACGTTTTGTTAATGCGTTAAGTGTTGGGACTGAAAGTAGGAGAGAGCCGGCGCCGGTGCCATGAAATGCCCATCCGCTCAGGACGGGCATCCGAACAGACAACATGAGCGAGGGATCGCTCCGAAGGACTCGCCCCTGCCTTGGTTCAGTAAGAGTGGCTGCGTCGGGAGCCTGGCACTAATTCCATGAAATACCGAAACGAATTCGTCTCGGCGAGCACCAGCCAGCCTTCGCCCCCGAACTTCCGCGACACCCAAAAATAGCGAACCGCGCGGCCATCCGGCGGCGCGACCCCGTCCACGGTAACTTCCGCGCGAACGACAATCGCTCCGCCCATGCTGCCGCGCGCCGCAATGGAGGTAAACTCCACGTCGCGCTGTACCAGCGGAGCTAGCGACAGCGACTCCGCCGGCGCCCCTTGACGTGCCTCGGTCACCAGCCGCGCGATGTCTCTGGAACCTCGGCCGGAGTAGTCCTTCAGCAATTCCGTGCGCACGGCGTCGCGCATCCCATCATCGACAGGGCGCACTCGCGAGTACATCTGAACGCCCGTGATCCCGGCCAGTGCCGCGACGGCCGCGATGGCCTGCCAGCCTCGCAATTGAAAAGTGTATTGGGCCATTTCGCGCCTTCCGCGCAAACAATAAACCCGTGCATCGCTATTTTCCCGCGGCTCGCACGAATTTCGGCATCGCGCCGCAGCCGAAGCGCCGAAAAGGTCACTGCCCGCCGCGGGTTAGGGCAGGGTGCAATTCCGCGCACACACCTGCCGGTTCGGACCGGCCTGATTCGCCAGCAAGGCGATAATGGACTGGCAAGCGCAATCGGCATTGACCCCTGCCGCGTTCAACTTCTTGGAATAGAGGAGGACATGTGGCCGATCCGAACCTTCCGATCCACTCCACCCGGCTGCCGCAAATCACTCCGGGATCAGCGCTGTCGATTCGCGAAGACGTGGCTTTCAGCGACGCCCAGGGCAAAGAGCGGCCTCGGCTCCGGAAAGCTACCGATAAAGCCTTGTCGCGGCTGCAGGAGATTCTTCCTCGTATGCTCCAGCCGCGTGAGGTGGTTCGACATTTGGGACAAAGAGAAACCATTCCGCTGCTGCTCCTGAATAGCACTGGAGCGGTAAGCGCATCGGGCGGAATGGTTTCTCTTTGTCCCAAATGTCTCGCTACTCTCATGCCCAATACCTACCGCTGTCCCCAATGCGGCCAGGTCTTTAAGGACGAAAAAACGCTCCGGCGCTTCCTGCTCATTCCCGGCGGCGAATTTTTCTACGTCGGCCAGCACTCTATCGGAGCATTGCATGGCCTGGTACAGGCGGGCTGGCTCCTCGCCGTCCTGGCGGTCGCTGCCGGTCTTATCTTCGGCCGGCGTCCGGCGAACTTGCTGTCTGTGGTTATACCTTCCGCGGGCGTCGCCCTGATTTTCATGGTGCACAAGCTGGCTGGCTTCTTTCCCTGCCGCCAATTGGTGCGCGAATTCATCCCGCTGAAGTGACGATCCGGCCAGGATCGTCATCCCGAGCGAGCATCGCGAGCCGCGGGATCTCTCCGTGCATGGCCTCTTTGCGCCACGCTCGCTCAAATGCGCACATATGCTGTCAGGCAGAGCGCAGCGAAGTCGTTCTACTCTCGGCGGCGTTCGCCGCAAAGCCACTGCGAACCCACTGTATAATGCAGCGTGAATTGAGTTGCGGCGCGCCCCCACCACGACTGGAGGACGGAATGACGAAAGGCTTATTTGAATCTCTGCTCGACTTCTCGTTTCGCGAATACGTGACGCCTCGCAGCCTGGCCTTCATTTATGGCTTGCATCTTTTGGCCGGACTGATCGCCGCCGTCGTCTTGGTGGCCAATGGATTCCGCGACTCCACCTCCCAGGGACTCCTGATGCTGGTCGTCGCCATTGTGGGCTTCTTTTTCTGGACCCTCTACGTGCGCATCATCCTCGAAACGTTGCAGGCTATCTTCCGCATCGCGGACGCCGCCTCGCCCCCGGACCGCCATTAGGGTTGCCATGCCTGACCGCATCGCCGATGGCTCCCCGGCGTGCCGTTTTTGTGCGCTGGGATGAAAACGCAGCCTCACCGCCTAACGCCGCTAACCTCCGGCTCTCTGCGCGGCCGTTCGAGGTACCCGTACTCCATAATGGGACGCCCATTCCAGAGTCGCTAAATACATTTAAGCCTGTATTGGAAAGGCTCGTGATACGGAATATACCTCAGATCCCAGCCAGAGCATCGCGCTATGCCGCAGCCCAGCCATAGCCATCGATGCGCCCCGGGGCCCACGACTATAGGAGGGAACCGGCACGTTAGCGCTAATTTGTCCTCGTGCCGGCGCAATCAAATTCGCTAAGGAGACCTTTCATGGCTTGGTGCTACGAACTTCGAGGATCCGACCATCGCCTGGTAGAGGTGCGCTCCGGCTTTAACACCGAAACGGAGGCCCGAAACGTTGGACAGCGCGTCAAGCGTAAGATAGATTGTATCCGCTACGCCAAGCCCGAAACGCTAACCCTCGTGACAAAAGAGCATGGCGGCACGCTGAGCCGATTCGTCGGAATGCCCTCGCCTGATAAATGGCTCGATCTGAAGCGCGGCGCAAAGCGCGGCGTGAAGATGGACCTGAAATATCGCTGGCAACAGCGGGTCCTCCACGCCTTTTTGGAATCGGACCCTAAAACCTTGCTTCGCAAAATCGCCAGGGCGGAATACGCCATTTCCGCCAGAATGCTCGACCGCACTCCTTTCGAAAGAGGCGAGCGGACCGCGCTGGGAGAGTTATTGTCGGTCCTCCGGAAATTGCTCGGCGAACTGGCCGAGCCGCAAAAGCATCCCACGACACACACGACAAAGAAGACATTGCCTGACACCGCCCTGCGTATTCCAAGGACGCCATAAAGCCAGCGCGGCAGTTTTGCGTATCTTGGATGGAGGACCGAGGCGTTCTCCTGCCTCATCGGATTTTGCCCTAAGCGTCATCTTATCCAAGGGATGAGCTCCGCGGATACGATTCCGGCAAAGGCTCCCGATGTGAGCTGCACGGTAGCTCGTAGACACTCCCCATTTGCCAATCGCCCGTCGATCCCCGTATCCTTGATTTTGGCCCATGAAAATTGCCCTCTGCCAATTCGATCCGACCGTAGGCGATTTCGCCGGCAACTCCGCCCGCATCCTGGACATGGCCGCCGAAGCCAAAAGCCGCGGCGCCGATCTGGCCGTTTTCTCCGAACTCTGCCTGTGCGGCTATCTTCCGCAGGACCTGCTCGAGCGCCCTGCCTTCCTCGAACGCAACCGCGCCGCCATCGCCTCTCTCGCTCAGAAAACGCCCTTGCCCATCCTGGTTGGCTACGCCGCGCGCGCCCATGCCCCCACCGGCAAAGCCGCCTGGAACGCCGCCGCTCTGCTCGCCGAAGGCCGCGTGGCCTTCGAGCAACACAAGATGCTGCTGCCCACCTACGACGTCTTCGACGAGTCGCGCTATTTCCAGCCCGCGCCGAGCCAG
This sequence comes from Acidobacteriota bacterium, assembly GCA_003224175.1. GTDB lineage: Bacteria > Acidobacteriota > Terriglobia > Acidiferrales > UBA7541 > Palsa-189. Next base: position 2,415 of record QHYQ01000165.1, on the reverse strand, counting down.
CAGGTTTTTGCGCTCGGCAGCGAGCAGCTGGGCATCACCATCTGCGAAGACATCTGGAACGACAAAAATTTCTGGGCCAAGCAGCTCTACCAAGCGGATCCGGTCGTCGATCTCGTGGCGCAGGGAGCCAGCGTCATCATTAATATCTCCGCGTCTCCTTACACCATCGAAAAACGCGCCGTGCGTTTCGAAATGCTGCACGCCTTGGCGCGTTCCCATAAGCGCCCCGTGGTTTATGTCAACCAGGTGGGCGGCGACGATACGCTCGTCTTCGACGGCTCGAGCATCGCGCTCGCCGCCGACGGCTGCATCGCCGCACAAGCCCGCGCCTTCGAAGAGGACGTCGTCATCTTCGATACCGTCGCCGGCAAAGGCGATGTTCGTCCGCAGCCTGCCGGCGAAATCTCCCTCGCGCTGCAGGCGCTCGTCACTGGCACCCGCGACTACGTGCGCAAGTGCGGGTTCCAGAAAACGCTCGTCGGGCTGAGCGGCGGCGTGGATTCTTCCGTGGTTGCTTGCATCGCCGTAGCCGCGCTCGGCAAGGAAAACGTCACCGGCATCTCCATGCCCGGCCCGTATTCCTCCGAAGGCAGTCTTCGCGACGCCCGCCAGCTCGCTTCCAATCTCGGCATCGAATTTCTGATCCTGCCGATCGCCAATTTGTTTACCGCCTATCGCAAGGTCCTCGCCGACGCTTTCTCCGAATGTCCCGAAGACGCCACCGAAGAGAATCTTCAGGCGCGCATCCGCGGCAATTTGCTCATGGCTCTCTCCAATAAATTCGGCGCGTTGGTTTTAAGCACGGGAAACAAATCCGAAATCGGCGTCGGCTATTGCACGCTGTACGGCGATATGGCCGGAGGCCTCGCGGTGATCTCGGATGTGCCGAAAACAATGGTCTACGAACTGGCGAGCCTCATCAATCGCGAAAGGGAATTGGTGCCCCGCTCGACCATCGAAAAGCCTCCTTCCGCCGAGCTGCGCCCTAACCAAACCGACCAGGACACCCTGCCGCCCTATGACCTCCTCGACCGCGTCCTCAAAGCCTACGTCGAGGAAGTCCGCACGCCCGAAGAGATCGCCTCGCACTTCGGTTTTCCCCTCGACCTGGTGCGCGATATCGCGCTCAAGGTCGACCACAGCGAGTACAAGCGCAAGCAGGCCGCGCCCGGAATAAAAATTACCTCGCGCGCTTTCGGCTTCGGCCGTCCTTTCCCCATCGCCCAAAAATTCGTCCCATAAGCACGGTACTATGTTTTGGTCCCCCTTTTTGAGGACAGCGTGAGATGAGCCGTGACACAAAAGCTCTAACCAAGATTATCGGAATCGTTTACCTCTGTGTCGGACTTGCTGCTTCCCCCGCGCTAGTAATGTACTTGTTGTACGTCCCCAAGAGCGTTCTGGCCTCCAAGCCTTTTTTGATCCATTTAGGTACGCTAATAGTGATTTACGGCCCGTGTTTCTTCATTGCTTATGGATGGATCCGCAGAAGAAAATGGGGGTTTTATCTACTGATTGCTTATAACGGACTGTGGTTTACGTATTTTAGCTTCGCCTTTGTGAGCAGGATGATTAGTGACTCGAAATCTCATTTGAGTTGGGTGGTAATGTCGTTTCTCATTATTTTGATCTTCCTCGGAAGCTTAATTGCTCTCGCGTTTCGAAAAGACGTCAGGGCATCAATGCTTTGGCGCTAAGGGAAGTTCAGCCCGAGGGATCTGCTTTTCCTTCGCTTCCGGAAGCCCCGTTAGGGGCGACACAATCCGTTGTCGCGCGCCGTCCGCCTAGGGCGGACCCCGCCACGGGAGAACGCAGGCGGTTCGGCAATCCATTTCTAGTGTTGTCGGGCGCCGCAACGTCCCGCCACTGCGTGTCTTGCGGCGCACACCCCTGATCGCTAAGCCCTAGAAGCGTCTGGGGGGTTGTCGGGCCCGAAAAGCGCGTGGAAATCACGCGGCTTTTCGGGCACAAAAATGTCCGCCGCCGGCCCCCTCAAACGTATTAAGGTTAGAAGTACCCAAAAAGGAGGAATCACAATGAGCGAATTTGTTTATCTTTATCGTGGTGGCATGACCAATCAGTCGCCCGAAGCGAGGCAGCAGAACATCCAGAGATGGATGGCCTGGTTCAAGGAACTCGGCGACAAGGGACACGTCAAGAACGTGGGCCAGCCTCTCGACCGCACCGGCAAGCTCGTGAAAGGCAAGCAGAAGACCATCACCGACGGGCCCTTTGCCGAGACCAAGGACGTCATCGGCGGCTATTCTCTGATCGAGGCCCGTGACCTCGACCAAGCCGTCGAGCTTTCCAAGGGCTGCCCAATCTTTGAGTTCGAAGGTGCCGTCGAAGTGCGGCCGGTCTTGCAGATGAACATGTGATGGAACCTGGGGACCATCTCTTTCGGCGCGAATCCGG
>QHYQ01000435.1 GCA_003224175.1 Acidobacteriota bacterium | reverse complement strand
TACCTTATTGACCTGGTCAGAGACCTGGTTGAGCTTATCTTGAACGGGGTTGACGTTCTGACGAACATACCCCTTGGTCGCGCAGCCGGAGACTAGTGCGCTGGCGCCCAGCATTGCGATCAAAAACTTCTGCGTCATTGGTTCCTCCACAGGAACGTTAGGGAACTGGATCGTGTTTCGATCTCTAGAGGACGAAGCGCTAGGCTATTCACACTCTACCAAACTAGAGTCAAATTCACCAGATACGGGCAACCCGGGAGATCATGTAAAAAGCTCAAGGACTTCCTCGTATCTCTTAAAGGGCGGAATGAGGTAGGCCCCGGCCAGTTCGGTGCGCGCCCAGGCCAGCATACGCCGCGCCAGGGCGAACCCCCGATCGCGGGCGGCAGTCCCAGCCGACTGCAGCTCCTTCAGCACGGATTCCGGTATGAAGATTCCGGGAACTTCATTATTCAGCCTCAGCGCCTGCTTATAGCTGGTGAGGGGCCAGATTCCTGCCAGAACAGGAATCGGAGAGCGCCCGCCGATGCGCTGGAGGAAGACGTGCCAGTGCTCGGGATCGAATAGCGGCTGGGTCATGGCGAAATGGGCGCCCGCTTGCACCTTGGCCAGAAAGCGTTGGATTTCGTAATCGAGGTCTTCGGCGGCGGGATTCACGGCCACGCCGACCGTATAGTTTGTAGCTCCTCCGAGCGCCTTGCCGGCCCAGTCCGTTCCTTGATTGAGCCGGGAGGCCACTTTCACGAGTCCAATGGAATCGATTTCGTAGACTCCGCTGGTTTCCGGGTGGTCGCCCATTGAAGGCGGATCGCCCGTGATGGCCAGGAAGTTGCGCACTCCTCCGATGCTCCACGCGCCCAGAAGCGCGGCTTGCAAGCCGATGAGATTCTGATCGCGCGTCGTGACGTGGGGGATCGTCTCGACGCCGCGGGCCTGCAAAGCGCCGGCGAGCATCAGCGCGTCCATGCCGACTCGGGCCAGCGTGCCGCTATTGATGTCGATGGTATCCACGCAGCCGCTCGCAGTGATCTTCTCCACCTGCTCGAAGATGCGCTCTAGCGAAATGCCTTTGGGTGGATCAATCTCCACGGAAACGGCAAATTCGCCGGCCTTGAGCTTGCACCACAAGCCGCTTTCCGGATCGCGCCGAACCACACGCGCCTTCTCGGGCGGCGTGGCGACGGAGACGGAAGCCGCTCTTACGGCTTGCGCCAGCTTCAGGCCGCGAACCGCCCCGGCCATGGCGCGGATGTGCTCCGGCGTCGTGCCGCAGCAGCCGCCCACGATGCGCGCTCCCATGGCTGCCGCTTCGCGGGCGAACAGTGCGAAATATTCCGGCGAAGAACGAGGATAGACGGTGCGATCGCCGATGCGCGTAGGGAATCCCACGTTGGGCATGGCCGAAAGGGCGCGGTGTCCTCCGGCGTAACCTTCCAGGATTGGCAGCAGGGATTGCGGGCCGAGCCTGCAGTTGACGCCCATCACCTGCACATTCTTTTGCGCCAAGCGGGCCGCGGCTTCGGCAGGGCGCGTGCCGCCAAGCGTGGTGCCTTCCTCGGAAAACGTCAGCTCGGCCACGATCGGGAGTGAGGAGAACGAGCGCACCGCGTCTATGGCGGCCATCAACATTTCGATATTGGAAAAGGTCTCCAATACGAAGAGATCCACGCCACGTTCCTCGAGCGCCTGGGCCTGCTCGCGGTAGATCTCGAGCATCTCTTCGCGCGGCACCTCCCTCATTTCGGGAGCGATGGCAAGTGGTCCGATGGATCCGGCGATCAGAACTTCGTGCGGGGCGGCTTCGCGAGCTTCGCGGGCAATCTTTACACCGCTATGATTGATCGCGGTGATCTGATCGCCCAAGCCGAGCGCACTGAGCTTGGAGCGATTGGCGCCGAAGGTATTCGTCTCGATGATCTGCGCTCCGGCCTCGATATAGGCCTGGTGAACGCGGAAGACGGCTTCGGGCTGGGAGACGTTCAGCTCTTCAAAAGAGCGCTGCGGGCCGGCTCCTTCAAAGAGCATGGAGCCCATAGCGCCGTCGGCGACGAGGACGGCGTGCTGGATGCGCTGCTCGAAATCTGCGATGTTCATGAGTCAGAATGGCCGGCTGAGCCCCTTCGACGGGCTCAGGACCCCGGCGTTACATTGCTCCGTTAAGGTTCGTTAATCCTAAAGTATACGTTGATGCGGTGGGTGGTCACAAAGGCTCGGCCTGCCCGCAAGGCGCACAGCGAAGACATCGTTGTGCCACCGGCGCGCCTTTATGCGCCCCGTGAAACATAATGCCCCCACCCCCCTGCCACTTTTTTCGCAAGTGCACATTCTAAAGTATTTAGCTGCGCGAAATGGTAAGTGTTCATTTTGCGGTGCTTAGGTGAAGCGACGGTGGAAAGCTCAAAGTCGATGGTCAAAGACCGGAGTGCCGTTAGAGGTGAAGCTTCAGAGAGCGCCGAAGTGGGGCTCGTTCGGCACGCAAGACGAAAGAACGGCAAATTGGACCACGCGCGAAGAATCTAGCGAAATAGCCGGGACAAGGTGCGATGGATTGCCAACGAACATACACGAGCATAGCATATTATCATCTGGTTAGCAAGAATAATTCAGTTTTCCTTTGTAGTATTCGAATAAGAATGGTTCGAATTGAAGGGAAAGCCGATTCCCCGCAAGAGTATCAGCGCACGAGGGCGCGCCTCGGTCGCCGGGCCAGACCCGGAGACAGGGAAGCGCGATTGTGGATCGAGCATTATTTTACAGGCGATTTGTTCGAAACTGTTTCTCGCGGGGCATTTTTCGAATTGCACGCGCTGGCCAAGTAATACAGAGGAACTTCGATAGCGCGGCGGGGGTTAGTTCAAAGGGTTGACGCATGATTCGCCGCGGGATTGTGGTTTCAAGGAGAGGCAGCATAGATCTTGCCCCGAAGCCGGTTTCTAGCGGAGAGAGCCAATGGGGGCAGCATACGGCCTTACACGCGCTCCGAAGTCTAATGTATACGTATAGAATCATAGTGGTACAGCGCCAGCGATCGATTAGGAACGTTAAGGGCGTGCGGACCCTCAGCGGACTTGCTCGACGAGTTCGGCGATGGTGCCCATGAGGTCATATTTGGTGAGGATTTCGTAACGGCCTTCGCCCATGACCACGAAGACGGCGGGGCTTTCGTGGCTGAGCAGATGGGTGATGCGTTCGACAGGGGCATCGCGAGGAACCTGCGGCAGCGGCTTGCTCATGACTTCGCGGATGACGAGCTTGCGGAGGTCCTTGCCCTGCAAGGCCATATTGAGGATCTGGTCTTCGTAGATCGTGCCCACGATGGTGGTGTCTTCGAAAACGGGCAATTGCGAAATGTCCTGCTGCTGCATGGTGTGCAAGGCGTGGAAAACGGTTTGATAGGGGCGCACGATGATGAGCTCGCGGACCTTGCCGGCGCGATGTTTGACGGAAACCACATCGGCGGCGCAGAGAGGGACTTCGGAATCGAGGTAGCCGCGCTCGCGCATCCAGGCGTCGCTATAGACTTTGCTCAGATAGCGCATGCCGGTATCGGGAAGAAACGCGACGACCAAGCCATCGGCGGGAAGCGTGCGGGCCAGTTCCAGGGCCGCGGAGACGCAGCCGCCGCCCGAACCTCCGGTGAAAATGCCTTCGCCTTTGGCCAGATTGCGCGCGACGAGGAAGCATTCGCGGTCGGTGACCTGCACGACGTCATCAAGCACGTCGAAATGCATGGTTGAAGGGAAAATGTCTTCGCCGATGCCTTCGACGACGTAGGTGTGGGCCCGGCCGACTTTGCCGGTCTTCACATATTCGTAATAGAGCGAACCGATGGGATCGACGCCGATGACCTTGATCTGCGGATTTTTTTCCTTGAGGAATCGCCCGACGCCGCTGATGGTGCCGCCGGTGCCCATGCCGCAGACGAAATGCGTGATCTTGCCTTCGGAATCTTCCCAAATCTCAGGGCCGGTCGTCTGATAATGGGCCTCGGGATTCATGGCGTTGTCGTATTGGTTGGGGTAAAAGGAATTGGGGATTTCGCGGGCCAGTTTCTTGGCCACGGAATAATAGCTGCGCGGATCGTCGGGCTCGACGGCGGTAGGGCAGACAATCACTTCGGCGCCGAAGCCCTTGAGGAGATCTACTTTCTCCTTGGACTGCTTATCGGTGATGGTGAAGACCATCTTATAGCCGCGGACGGTGGCGACCAGGGCCAAGCCCATGCCGGTATTGCCGGAAGTGCCTTCGATGATGGTGCCGCCGGGCTTGAGCAAGCCTTTGCGTTCGGTGAAACGGATCAATATTTCGTCGGGAACGATGTGGGAGCCGATTGTGGGTTATTCGCGTGCGGTTCGCGTAGGCAATGTGGTGCACGTGTCGGGCACGACGGCAACGGACGAGTCGGGAAGCATCGTGGGCGCGGGGAACGCTTACATGCAAACGAAGCAGGCGCTGCGGAACATCGCCAGCGCGCTGCAGCGGGCCGGCGCGTCGCTCGGAGACGTGGTGCGCACGCGAATCTACGTCACGCGAATCGGCGATTGGGAGGAGATTGGGCGCGCGCACGGAGAGGTTTTCGGTGAGATTCGGCCAGCGACGGCGATGGTCGAGGTGAGCCGTTTGATCAATGCGGAGATGCTGGTGGAGATCGAGGCGGAAGCGATCGTGGACAATTCGGCAGGGCCAAGTCGAATTGCGAGGGCAAGGAGTTCCTCCAGCCGAAGCCGCCCGAAAGCCAGACGTTAGCGCATCGGAATTAGAAATCAGAGGCAAGCGAGGGGACGTCGAAATGAAGGCTAGCTCGCAGGAGATCAGCATTTCCCGGTCGAATTTTTTGAGCTTCGGCTTATGTGGTCTGCTGGCGGGTTCACTGCTCGCACTGGCGGGGCCGCCGCGGGTCCAAACAGCGGCGGCGCAGCAAACCGGCGCTGACGCGCGCCAGAATCAGCTCACGGTCGAACGCATCTATTCGCCGCCCAGCCTAAGCGGCAGGCCGCTCCGCGATACGATGTGGAGTCCGGACGGCAACTTGCTGACATATCTCAATGAGAACGGGGGCGAGCTGGAGATTTGGGCTGTGGAGGCGGCGACTGGGCAAAGGCATGTGCTGGTGGATGCGCAACACTTGCGCGATGTGCTACTGCCGGCGGCTTCGCGTGGGCAGCAAACCGGTTTGGGACGGGTCACGCCGCCTAGATACATGTGGGCGCCGGGCGGGCAGGCGCTCCTCTTTATCTCGGCCAAGGAACTGTTTTGGTATGACCTGAAAACGCGGTCTGCGAAAAAGCTGCTCGGGGAAGGCAAAGGCACGGCGTCGTCGGGTGAAGCTGCGGACATTGATGACGCGAAGATTTCGCCGGACGGGCGCTGGGTGAGTTTCTTGCGCGATCACGATCTGTGGGTGGTGAGCGCCGGGGGCGGAGAGCCGCGCCAGCTTACGCGGGGCG
>QHYQ01000434.1 GCA_003224175.1 Acidobacteriota bacterium | reverse complement strand
GCTCACGTAGCCGAAAACATCCTGCGCGTAGAGAGCCATGGGCACGAGCGCCGAACGTTTGACAGGATAACGCTGGATGAGCGCCTGAAATTTCTGTTCGAGTACGAGGGGCAGCTCCATTCAGCGGTCCACTTCTCCGAGGACAATGTCGATCGTTCCGATGCAAGCGATCAGGTCGGCCACCAAACGGCCTTCGGCAAGCTTGGGCAGCGCCTGCAGATTGACGAAGGAGGGCGCGCGCACCTTGACGCGGTACGGTTTCGGGGAGCCATCGCTAACCACAAAGTAACCAGCTTCGCCGCGAGGCGATTCCACCCGCTGATAAACCTCACCGGGTGGCGGCGCAAAGCCCTCAGTGAAGATCTTGAAGTGGTAGATCAGAGCTTCCATCTCCGTCTTCATCTTCTCGCGTTGTGGCGGAATAATTCCTGGCGCATCGGCTCTGATCGGTCCGTCGGGAGGAATCTTGCCCATGGCCTGGCGAATAATCTTCAAGCTCTCACGCATCTCCGCCACGCGCACGAGATAACGCGCATAGGAATCGGATTCGCTGCGGGTGGGCACATCAAAGGCGAATTCCTCATAACTCGAGTAAGGAAAGAATTTGCGTACGTCGTAAGCGACGCCTGCCGCCCGCAATGTGGGGCCGGAAACGCCCAGGGCGATGGCGTCCTTGGCTTCGAGGATGCCGATTCCCACGGTGCGCATCAGCCAGATACGATTGCGAGTGAGCAGCTTTTCGTATTCCTCGATGCGGGAGGGAAACATGTCGATGAAGCGGCGAACGCGTTCCAGCCAGCCCGGCGGCGGTTCCAGGGCCAAGCCGCCAATTCGGAAGTAGCTGGTCATCATCCTCTGGCCGGAGACCATCTCGAAGATCTTCAAAATCTCCTCGCGTTCACGGAAGCAATAGAGCATCACGGAGGTCGCGCCCAAGTCCATGGCGTGTGTTCCGAGCCACACCAGGTGGGAATTGAGGCGCGTCATTTCCGTGAGCAAAACCCGGATGTATTGGGCCCGCTTGGGCACTTCCAGGCCCAGGAGCTTCTCCACGGCCAGGCAATAGCCGAGGTTATTGGAGAGCGGCGCCAGGTAATCAATGCGGTCCGTGAGCGTGATGGCCTGAGAATACGTAAGGGCCTCGCAGCTCTTCTCGATGCCCGTGTGGAGATAACCGATTTCGGGGCGGGCTCTTACCACGGTTTCGCCGTCGAGTTCCAGCACTACGCGCAACACACCATGGGTGGAGGGGTGCTGTGGTCCCATATTGAGGACCATCGTTTCAGCTGGGCCGGCGGCGGTCTCAACCGTGGTCATGTACGGAACCCCTCGACCGGATAATCCTTGCGAAGAGGATAGCCCTCCCAATCATCGGGCATCAGTATGCGGTGCAGGTCTGGGTGTCCGTCGAAACGAATACCAAAAAGGTCAAAGATTTCGCGCTCGTGCCAGTTGGCCGTAGGCCAGACGGGGATAACGGTGGAGACCACCGGATCCTTGCCTGGGACCCAGACGCGCAGACGCACCGTCCAGTGCAAGGGAAGGGACAGCAGATGGTAATTCACTTCGAAACGAGGCTCGATCGGGAAACGGTCTACCCCGGAAATATCCGAGAGGAAATCGAACTGCAGTCCGGGCTCGGCCTGCAGGTATTCGGCGGTCCGGCGAAGATGTTCCCGGGGCAATACAATCGTCAGTTCCCCGCGAAACTGCGAGGTTTCCGCGACCGCTTTTTCGTCCCAGGCGCGCAATTTTCGGACAATCGGATTTTCTTTTACGGGCTTGTCCGTCACGTTTGGCGGTCCCGCTGCGTTTTTGAGGGGTTCCAATCGAGCGCCCCTTTCTTCCACAGGTAAACATAGCCCGCAAGCAGGATCAAGATATACAGCAGCATCTCCGTAAAGCCGAACCACCGCAGTTCTCGGAAGACGTAGGCCCAGGGGTACAGGAAGACAGCTTCCACATCAAAAAGGATAAAAACCATGGCCACGAGGTAGAACTTGACGTCAAATGGCTCGCGAGCGTCGCCCACCGGCGTGATGCCACATTCATAAGGCTGCATCTTTTCACGGCTGGGACGATGCTGGCCAATCAAACTCGAAAGTATCAGCAGGATAGCGGCAAGCCCCAGTGCAACCAGGAGATGTATTAACAGCGGAGCGTAGGCTTGGGCCAGGTTCCCGGACATAAGTACGCGAGCTATAATAGCCACGCTTCACGGACGGGTCAATCAAGTGACCTACCAGGTACAAACCGCCACAGAAAAATGAAATTTGGTTTCAATTCGAAGGTGCAAGTCGGTCCGGACGCTTATGACGTGCAGACGGAGGACCGTGGTGCCTCTCACCCGTTTATCGACACGCTGGTCCTGATTCGAGGCAGGGTCGTCTACCGGCACAGCACGAGCTATGAGGATTTGGCGGCCAGTGGCGCTTTGGATCAGGCTATTCTCCGGGCTCGCGTGGAAAAGCAGCACAGGGAAATACTTGAAGCATTGCGCGCGGGAGCTCTCTCCCTGGAGAAAGCGGCGTCGGTCAAGCAGGAGGACATTGCGGTCAAGCTCCTGAATGCCGGTTCCTGGCTGGAGTCCGGGCGCGTTTCACTGGATATTGAAGTCTCGTCGAAGAAAGGCGGCCAACCCGTAACAGGCGCACAGGTTGAGGCCTTTATAGAGGGGGGAGCGGGCTCGCCGGAAAGCTATTTCGGGCGAACCGATGCGGCAGGCCACACATCATTGCAGTTTCCGTTTCCAATTCTCACCGAGCCGTCCGTGGCGGCGCTGGTCATTCGTGCACACGTGGCCAAAAGTCTGGGGGAATTGCGCTATCAATTGAAGCCGAAACGACCCGATCGATCATGAACGAGACGGTGGCCATAGAGGTCAATGGCGAGCGGCGTGAAGTACCGAAGGGGCTGAACGTCGCGCAGTTAGTGGCCCACCTGGGACTTATCACCAATCGGCTCGCGATTGAGCGAAATTTGGAGATTCTTCCGCGCGGGCAGTGGGGAACGACAATGGTATCCGGGGGCGATCGTTTCGAAATTGTCCACTTGGTGGGCGGCGGGTAGGTGCGCGCGGCAGGAGCTCAATTGTCGCGCCAAGAAATGCACCGCAACTCAGAGGCCGGCGAGCAGGTGTCCCAGCTTCGTAGATTTGGTAAGCAAATAATTTCGCGAAGCGTGTGTTCCGCGCGGGTGGCAGGGGATGCGCTCGATCACTCTTATGCCGTTCGATTCGAGCTGGCGGACTTTATCGGGATTATTTGAAAGCAAGCGAACCCGCCGGACGCCGAGGGCTCGCAGGGCAGCCGCGGAAAAGCCATAATCCCGCGAATCTGCGGCGAATCCCAGATGTTGATTTGCTTCGACTGTGTCCAAGCCGCCATCCTGCAGCTCGTAAGCGCGCAGTTTGTTCATTAAACCGATGCCACGGCCCTCCTGGGGAAGATAGACAAGAAGACCCGCCCGGGCGGCGGCGATTTTTCGAAGCGACAGCTCCAGTTGCGCGCGGCAGTCACAACGCTGCGATCCCAGCACATCGCCTGTAAGACATTGCGAATGAATGCGGACCAGGGGAACAGTCCCGCCGTTCAGGCGGCCGCGCGTGAGAACGACAGCAGTCTCTTCGGGTCTGCCTCCCTCGATTCCCAAGATCGTGAAGCGGCCGTATTGCGTGGGCAAGTCGGCCTTTGCCACAACGCGGACCTTATCTAGGCCGCGGCCCGCCCCGGCACCGTTTGCTCGCTTGGCCTTCATGGGATGATTGAGTATAGCAGTAACTTGGCTTTACATCGCTGGGGGTGATTGGCTAACGTAAGCAAGCTCCGAGCGGCCAGTCCATGGAGATACTCTCCAGCACGCAGGGTCTGCTGTTCACTTTGTTGTTGAAGGTTGGTGTAGCTGCGTCCATGGCCGCTCTGCTGGCGCGCTGGGCCGTTTTTCGTCGCGTCCTCTATACCGAAGTCCGCGACTCCGACCAGAAGGTAAAGCTGTTGCTATTTCTTACGCCCGTGCTGGGCATCAGCGTTCTGTTGAGATTGGTTGGGACGCCCTATCAGTTTGCCGACCTTATGGCCGAAGGCTCTTTTCTCCTGGGACTTCTTGGCGGCCTGGTGGCGGGGCCTTTGGGAGGCTCCATTGTCAGTCTGCCGGCTTTCTTTCATCACGAATGGCTGGCGACCCCGGTCGCAGCGACTGCCGGCTTGATCGGCGGCTTGATTCGGCAGGCGATTCCCAACAAAGAGGACATCTGGAATTTCGGGCCCTTTACCTTCCTGAATTTGCCGAAGTGGCTCGCGCGCATGATGCGGGGCTCCGACCTGGGGTGGGAAGTGCTGCCGCTAGCCGGCTGCGTCGCGGTGGAAGTGGGACGGCTGCTGCTCGGCCGTGCAGTACGGTCGTCCTGGCTCTTTTTTATTGACGCCCATAACTGGTGGTCCGTGCTGTTGGTGATGCTCGCGACGGTAATGGCGGTGGCCGTGCCGATTAAAATCTGGAATAACACGAGGATCGAGATGAACCTCGAGCAGCATCAGCAACTGCTGCTCAAGGCGCGCATGGATGCCCTCAGCAGTCAGATCAATCCTCATTTTCTCTTTAACACGCTCAATACGGTCGCTTCGCTGATTCGCTACGACCCGGACCAGGCGCGCGTCGTGGTCTTGAAGCTGGGCAACATCCTGCGCCGGCTTCTGCGCAAGCACGAAACCTTTGTTGCTCTGCAGGAAGAGCTCAATTTCATCGATGACTATCTGGATATCGAGGTGGCGCGCTTTGGCCGCGATAATCTGCAGATCTTCAAACACGTGGATCAAAAGACTCTGGAAGCCTTTGTGCCGAGCATGCTGCTGCAGCCTATCGTCGAAAACTCTCTCAAACACGGCC
>QHYQ01000199.1 GCA_003224175.1 Acidobacteriota bacterium | reverse complement strand
TCAAAACATTGCTCGGGGCATAGATGATGACCTTACCGTGATAGACCTCAATCCCTTTCGGATGAGGCGGGTGATGTCCCAGGATTATATCGGCTCCTGCATCGATCAGGTCGTGCGCAAACTTGCGGTTCTCCGGGCTGACATTGGCCGACTTTGAAGTGGCCCAATGTATCGCAACCAAGACGTAATCAACCTGAGGACGCAACCGGCGAATGTCCTCTCTTATCAGGAATGGATCCATTGGAGCGATTCCGGGACGGCCATCAGCCGCGAATGCAGATTCGCCCATGTTATTGAATTGCGTATAGCCTAGGAAGCCGAGCTTAATACCATTCCGCGCAAGGATGACGGGCTTGCGAGCTTCGGCGAGATCGTGTCCGCCGCCAACATAGGAAATGCCGGCGGACGAAAGAGCGTGAAGTGTATCCAGAAACCCTCGTTCTTCCGCGTCAAAGGTATGGTTATTGGCGACATTTACGAGGCTGACCCCCACCGACCGCAGGGTCCGTGCGAATTTCTCCGGCGTGCGGTTCAGGCCGACCTGACGGGCGTGATCGGACAGAGCGCCCTCGCAATTGACAAAGACTAGATCGGCCGCGTGGAAAGTGGGGGCCAGCCGCTGCAGCGGGTAGTTCAAGAGTTGCTCATTTGCGGAATAGTCTTTGGCATATTCCTCGGTCTCCCGTTGTAGCGGGTAGCTTAAGCTTTCTCCGAATGAGTCGTCGCTACCTCCTTTGAGATCAAGGCTCTCCAAGTAAGTCCCGCTTTCACCCTCATTCACGTATGGAATGGGAGGCCAGTCGTCGATTACCTGGTCACGTACGTCCCGTTTACCAAAGACAAGCAGGCCAAACGGCTTGGGGTCGACGATATGGTACCGAACGGTCGGGGGCCGGGAGTTCAGCGCCCATTCCACATCGCCTCCCACGAGAAGAACAACATGATTCCCCGCCGCGGCCATGGGCTTCCACGGCAGAATCAGCAGAATCAGAAGTAAAATCGAGATGAAGCAGAACGACACCCAAAATCGGAGCGAATATCTCATTTTTACCCTCACTAGGTGGCCCCTTCTCGTTTCTCGCGGTATATTGATACACGACTCTTGGCCACGATTCAACGTCGACGGGGACGGATCGCCTATAGCGCGGTGTAGAAGTATCGAGTAGCTCCGACGAGGCATTCTGGAACGTGACAAGCGAGTCTCCTACGGATTGTCGGCTAACCGAAACTAATCGCGGAGGAAGACGAGCCGCTCGATCGCACAACTCCCGATGAATGCGCTTTCCGGAAAATGCCCTCGGGCTCGATGCTATGCCCGGGTTTAAGCGCGCCACCGTTATTTTTCGCTGGGGGTTACTTCTTTGGCCGGGATTCCGGCGGCACCAAGCCATTGATTCGGTAATAGACGACCAACTGGCCGTAGTGCTCGCCCGAGTGTTCGATCATGTCGTAAGCGAGGTCGGACAGTCGATGCTGCTCCTTTGACTCCGGGTACTGAATTATGGCCGCCATTCCTGCATCGCCCTTCGCCTTGATCACATTTGCTCCATCTTCCACGCACTTTTTCACAAACGCCACGACCTGCGCCTTCGTCTTCAGTTCATCACGCTTTGGATCGTCGCCGTAACGCACTTTCTGCTTCTGCGCCACGTCCGTGAAGTAATACATGGAAGCCGATGCGTGCAACAGTTGGGCGACAAAGCTCCGCGAATCAGGATGGGGTTTGTAGTCGTACTTGTCTTCCCGCAAATCTTCGGCGATAGCCACGAGTTTCCGGCCAATTTCGTTCCACTGTTCCAAAATCGCCTGCGAAGGGCTCGGAGCCGCCTTGAGCGCATCCGCCTTCTTCGCAGCCTCTTGAGGAACCGCCGGCAGGGCAAGCAGGCAACCGGCCAAAGCGAAAGCGCAAATCGAAAGTGCTCGGTTCATCTTTCCTCCATCAACCTGATATCGGAAGAGGTCCTTACCAACCGTCTACATTATAGGGACGAGGGCGAGCGGATATCCATCATGGCCCGGAGTCACGGACTCCACCGAAGGCCGAATACATTGGCGCAGATCAACTGCCATTCTTCGTTTTTCGCTTGCAACTCTGCGGCGGACTATACTTTCCCCTTTCTTTTCGAGCCGTAACGGGGTTTCCGGCGAGACGAAATTCGCCTCATGTTTAAGTCCTTTCGCCTTGGGTGGACCTTATAAATGATGGCTGGAGTCTAACGATTACGGGGCCGGTCTCTTATCTATGTCGCCGATGGCTATGGCAATGCCCGGGTGGCCAAGTTTGACAAGGACGGCAAGTTCGTCAAATCCTGGGGTTCGAGAGGAGACGCCCAGGGTCAATTCAACACGGTTCACGGCATAGCGGTTGATGCGCAAGGCAATGTTTATGTGGCTGACAGTGGAAATAAGAGAATTCAAGTCTTTGACCGTGACGGGAACTTCAAAACGTATATCTTAAATGTGGGAAGCCCGTCCGGGATTTGTATTACACCTGGAGAACACCAATACCTTTACAGTTCGAATTCAAACCCGCCGGAAGACATCGATGCGAACGGCGAGATCTACAAGTTGGAATTGACGGGCCAAATTGTAGGCAAGTTCGGCAGGGCAGGAAAAGTGCCGAAGGAATTCGGCACCGTCAATGCTATCGACTGTCGTAACGAGAACGAGCTGTATGTGGGGGAGATCGCTAACTGGAGAGTACAGAAGCTTACTCTGCATCCGTAGGCTTTCTACAAGCCTGCTCGTGAACGGCTGTTTCGACGTATCGCCCAATATGTTAGCCCGATGCGCGGATTGTGACGGGCTTCCAGCAAATGCAAGTTGTTCTCAGTAATGGGAGCAAGCAGAAGCGCATTAACAGGAGAGCAACAATGGCTAGAGCGTTGAGCGATTCCAGCGCGGCCTTGGCCGCTGTTTTGATTTTCTCTTGCGCTCTGCACGCGCAATACGGCGCCGGAACAGCCGTTGGCGGCCAACGAGCGCAGAACAATAACAATGCCAGTACGGCACCGGCTCCGGCGCGCGATCTCCAGGGTGTGTGGATGCGTCGCACTCCCAAGGGGGCTTTCGGGAGCGGCGCCACGTACACAAAGGACCTTCCGGAGATGACACCTTGGGGCCAGGAAAAATTCAAAGAGGCAAAGGATTCGAACGGTGGCGCTTATACTCTGGACCAAACGAAGAATCCCGTGCTCACGAGGTGCTATCCTCCCGGCGTGCCGCGAGTCTATTTCCATCCCTATCCGTTCGAGTTCGTGCAGACTCCCAAATACTTGCTCATGATATTTGAATATGACCACACGGTGCGCCGCATATACACCGATGGCCGGCCGCTTCCAAAAGACCCGGATCCGCTCTGGCTCGGATATTCCGTGGGTCACTGGGAAGGAGACGCCACATTTGTTGTAGATACTGTGGGGTTTAACGAAAAGACCTGGCTCGACCGCCTTGGTGTTCCTCACAGCGATCAATTGCACGTGACCGAGCGATTCCACCGCGTTGATCGCGATCATACCTCCTGGCGTTGCACCAAGTGCTCAGATTACGTTGAGAATCCTGCTGCACATTTTCCGCAGCATCGCTGATCGTCGGGTGGCTGGCCTTAGCGGGAGCCTACGTTATCGGCGATTACCGAGCGCTACCGGCTGCTGATCCCGCGCATGGCGTGGCTGCACGGAACGACCAACGCGCTGGGCTTCGCATTGTGCGGCGGCCTACTCGGCTGGGCGCTGGCGCATCGTGAAATCCGAAGACCCACTTCGTCCGGGATCGGTTCCGCGACTACCGTCTGGCCAGCCCGGCCGAACCGTTGCAGCATTCCTGATCGCGCCGTTGACTGTTCCGGTTGTGTTTAGCGCAGCCAACCCGTAGGCGACAAAAATAGCAGGTGAAGAATTACTGGCAGCCGTTGAAACCTTTGGTTAGGCAAATGGAGGAAGCGGGCGGAGGTGGGATGGCAAGACCCCGCTCGGTCATCAATTTGATGAGAAGCCTTTCGGCCTCAGGGTGTGGGATGGCAGATTGCACGCCGACTCGGACCAGGCCGCGCGCCCAATCCAGCGGAATCCATGTTTTTCCGAGCAACGCACCATTTATGCTGTCCCGGCTCCCGCCGTCGTGCGCGTCCAACTTAGCGCCATGATCCACTAGGAGTTGAATCACTTCGGTCCTTCCTTTGTGGGCCGCGCCGTGCAACGCGGTGCGTCCTTCGTCGTCGGCCACGTTCGGATCGATACCCAGAGTTAGACACATCTTCACAGCATCCAGGCTCTCGGCCTCCGACCATTCGAAGGTAACACCCTCCACCCATCCGATGCCCGAAGATACGGCTAAGGGCGTTACGTTATGCGCCGTAAAGATTTTTGGATTCGCACCGTGGTCCAGCAATAGCTTCATCAAGGCGACATCGCCGGATTGCGCTGCGCGCAGGAAGGGCGTCGCGCCGTCTTCGAACAGCCATTGCATGGTGAAATTATTTCGCGTCTCGGTGCTGTCGCCAATGCATTTCGCCAGCGTCGATTCCATTCCGCAGATTCGGGTGTTCACTTGCGCACCCTTGGCCAAGAGCAACTTGATGTAGTCCAAATGGTCCATATCCGGCGTGCGCACCGGATAGTCGCCGCTCTCAATATTGCGGTTATCAGTCGCAAGATACAGGGGCGTCCAGCCGCCGTTATTCGCGCTGTTCGGATTCGCGCCGTTATCCAACAAATACGCCGCCAGTTTGTAGTGCCGGTTTTGCGTCGCCACGAGCAGGGGAGTCCACCCGTAATGGGTTCGCTGATTCACATCGGCGCGCGCCTGTACCAGAATCTTGGCGCACTCCAGGCAATCTTCGCGGGCTGCGTACACCAGAGGAGTTAAACCACCGCCATCCGTTTTTTCCGAGGGAGCAAGGAAAGCCTCAGCATCCTCTCCAAGCGGCTCCGGCGGATTTTGCGCACCCGCGACGGCCGGAACGGGCGAAGCTCCCGGCGCACTCTTGTTGTTTGCGCGCGCTCGGGCTTGGCCTAGAATGCCTAGTTTGGAATTCAATCGTTTGGTCACCGTGTCGGCAAGATTATTCTTGGCATTCCTGGTATCTGGGTTCGACGCAGCCAGAACGTCCGCTCCATGCTCGATCAGTAGCTGAACGGCGGCAGGATGCGCCTGCTCGGCCGCCCACATCAGCGCTGTGGTTCCGCGGAGCGTATCCTTTGCGTTGACATCCGCTTTCTGATCTAGCAATACCTGGATCCCGTCCACGTTCCCGTTTCGGGCAGCCAGCATAAGGGGAGTTTCTCCCTGCGGCCCGCGCTCGTTCGGATCGGCGCCAGCCTTCAAGAGTCTGCCGATCATGGTTGCGCTACCGTTGATGCAGGCCAAGTAAAGGGGAGTGGCGCCTTCGCGATTCGGCGTGTTCACATTTGCGCCCGCGGTGATCAACAGGTCCGCCATCTCCTGGTCGTCTTTGTACGCAGCCCACTGGATCGCGGTGGCTCCGTCGGCCTGGGGAGTGTTTACGTCCGACTTTTGAGCGAGCAGAGATCGCACCGCGGCCTTATCGCCTCTCATGGCGGCGTCAGCCACGGGGCTATTTGCAGCTCCAGATGCCAACCGATAAATCAACAGCGCTGCACAACAAGCCATGATTGGCAGGCGAACACGCATGTTTCTTTAATCTTCCTCCGTCAGCCGTTACACAAGATTCGGCAACGCTCCGGTGCTGTCGCCGATGCTGTCCTGGTGAACCCCGTACAGGTCCAGAATGCTCAACAGAAGATTCCCTGTCGTAACGGTCTTGCTCAGATAAGCCACATGACGATTCCCTTTGAGTTGCCCAGACGCTCCGCCAATCAGCACGTGAGGCACATCGTAGTGCAAGTGTTGATTGGAGTCTCCCATGTTGCTGCCATATATAATCAGCGAATGGTCCAGCAAGCTGCCGTCTCCGTCTTGCGCCCTCTTCAGCTTGTCGACGAAATACGCCAGGCACTTCACGTGGTACCGATTGATCTTCGCGTACTGCGCGATAGTATCGGGATTCTCCGCGTGATGCGACATCCCATGAAAGCCGCCGTTGACGCCGCTCTCCGGATAAGACCGGGCAGTTAAGTCGCGAGCATACAGAACTGTGGAAACCCGTGTAATGTCGGCCTGGAAGGCCAGCGTTTGTAGATCAAAATGCAGCTTCACATGGTCGTCGAACGACTCCGGCACGCCGGCCGGGACGACTACACCTTCGGTCGATACGGCGCCACCGGCCTTTTTGGCGATCTCCAGCCGCCGTTCCAGCTCCCGAATGTCCGTCTCGTACTCATCGAGCCGGGAGCGATCGCTCGGACCAAGGTCCTTCTTGAATCGAGCCAAGCTTTCGGTGACCGAATCCAGGATGCTGCGATCTTGCTCTCTGCGAGCCGCTCGCTCCGTCGCCGTGCCGCCGGCGCCAAATAAGCGCTCGAAGGCCGCTTGCGGATCCAGCTCCATGGGCAGCGGCTGCGTGGGCGCGGCCCACGAGATGGTGTTCGAGTAAGTACAGCTATAACCCTCCCCGCAATTGCTCGAGTTGGCTCCGGGGTCCTCCAGCGCCAGCTGAAGAGAGGGCAACAGCGTCTCCTGGCCGATCTTCTGGGCGATGATCTGATCGATGGTTGTGCCATCGTAGATGTCGGCGCCGGTGGTTTTTTTCGGTTTATTGGCGCACAGAAAGGCCGCCGCGACCCAATGGTCGGCGCCAGTCTGTCCTGGAGGAGGCTCGGCCGACTTCGACCACAGCCCGCTCAGAATCACCGTGCGATCCCGGAACGGTTCCAGCGGCTCCAAGATCATCGGATACTTGAAATTCTTGCTGCCCGGCTGCGACTTCGGTTCGCCCGGACCTCCCGCCTCCGGCACCCACCATCCTGGCGCCGCACCATGCGGAACAAAGATACCGGTGAAGCGCGTCTTTGGATTGGCCGCCGTCCTGACTAGAGGCGTCTGCGCCGGCACCATCGAGTCCAGCAGTGGCAGCGCCAACGCGGCTCCGGCTCCGCGGAGGACGGTGCGCCGGGATAGGTGTTTCTTGGTTACAAACATTTTCTCCTCCTTCCCATATTATGGACCGCCCGAAGATCCAAGACAGCCTGGGTCTGGGAACCGGCCGGAAGCTTTTGATTCATTTGGAACGCGTCGCTTTTTACCACGCCGAGGATCAGGGATGAGAAGCGGTAGTTGCTCGGTTCCGCCTCGTGCACGATGGAGCGAATCAAAGGCATATCGTAATAATCCGTTCCGCGGCCCAAACCGTAAATCAGCAGCTTCTCGACGATGACGCGGACAAACTGGGGCGAGTAGCGCAGAAGCGCTTCCCGCAGTCCCTTTACCCCGTTCAGTTTGGAGCCGTCTACGAGTACGCCGGAGGCATCGATAGGGCTTCCATCATCCGTGATGCGCCACTTTCCGATGGCGTCAAAGTTCTCCATGGAAAAGCCGATTGGGTCCATGATCTTGTGACAACTGGCGCAAGGCTCCACCTTGCGGTGCATCTCCATCTGCTGGCGCATGGTCGGCTTGCCGCCGGCGTGGACCGCGCTGGCTTGCTCCTTTAACGCCGGCACGTTGGGAGGCGGATCGGGAGGGCTTACACCGAGGAAAACCTGCAGGATGGTCTTGCCGCGCCCCACCGGAGAGGTCCTCTGGGGTTGCGACGATATGGTCTGAAGGCTCGCTTGACCGAGGAGTCCTCGGCGCATATCAAATTGCGGCGAAAGTTCCACTCGCCGGAAGTTGCTCCCGTAGATATTTGGCATTCCATAGTGTTTCGCCAACCGCTCGTTCACGAACGTATAATTCGCGTCGAGCAGATCGATTACACTGCGGTCCTCATGCACGATACTGCCTATGAACAGTTCGGTCTCCCTTCGCATCGCCAGTCGCAGATTGTCGTCGAAATCCGGATATAACGCCGCCGTCGGAGCCCAGGACTGCAACGCGCGCAAGTTCAGCCACTGCCCGGCGAAGTTGACCACGAGTTGGTCCGAACGCGGATCAGCAAGCATCCGCCGCACCTGTTGATCGAGCACTAAAGAATCATGTAGTTTATTTTGGCTTGCCAGCGTGATCAGCTCGTCATCAGGGATGCTGCTCCAAAGAAAGAAAGACAGACGCGACGCCAGCTCCAGGTCACTGATCCTCCACGTACCGCCTACGGGAACGCCAGGAGGCTCGGCTTCCTTGCGGAACACAAATTCTGGGTCGGCGAGGATGCGCTGCAGCGCCCTTTCGATCCCGGTATCGAAATTCCCCTCCTTGCGACCCTGCTGGTAGAACCCCATAAGCAACTCTGTATCTTGGTCGGTCACTGGCCGGCGGAAGGCGCGGCGGGCCAGCGTATTTACGATCTCCTCCGCGCACTCGGTCTCTTCCGTCGTACTGGCGGGATGACACACGAAGATCTTCCGCCTGCTGGGCGAATCCGTGCCGCCGGCCGGATTGAAGGGGCCGAGGATCTCAAGCTTGCCTACATGAGGATAGAACTTAAATCCAGGCAGACCACCTGTTTCAATCGTGCTCCGGAGAAAGTGCTGATTCAGGTCGCTACCCGGCGCTAACTGAGTGGCAAGGAAAGTGACGCCTACCCCGTGCACGCCTGCGCTGACATGAAAATGAACGTCGGCTGTGCCGGCGTGCACCGCGGAGCCGCGCGCCAGATCCTTATCCCAATCGTAGAGGTGTACCCTCTCGCCATCCACCAAGAGTTCCAGTTTTTCCCCCGTTATTTCTCCAAATGCGCGATTGTTGTCCATGAGGCCCTGGTTGATGGGGAATAGCTTGAAGACGTAGTCACCGTCAGCTGGGAACTCATGCTGCACAATCAATCCGCCGCGCGTTCCGAAAGGCAGGCCCTCGAGATGGTAGTCCTGAGAGGTGTCCGACGGCACGCGGTAGGTGAACAACGACGGTTCTGTAACATCGCCAATGGCCCAACGGCTGATTTTCGCCGCAGTCGACGTGAATCCTTCCAGCAGCGCCGGCGACAACGATAAGGCACCTGCGATATTGTCAAACCCGCGCGTCGAATCGTCCGACGGCAGAAACTTCGCTGGATCGATTTCCAGAGCTAGCAGATCACGAATCGCATTCCCGTATTCGGCGCGATTGAGGCGGTGCAGACCCGGGGGAGGCAGGCGGGTTACGGTGTCGCGGTCGAGTTCGTTTTCGATCGATGTGATCAGCGCCTCGTAGATGGCCGGAGTGGGACGCGGCAAACCCGACGGAGGCATCATCCCGGCCCGAAGTTTGCGCACCACTTTTTCCCAAACCTCGGCGTCCTTGCGAACCTCGCTGGAATCCAGTTTGTCCAGCATCAAGCCCGCTGTTTTCAGCCTCTGGTTGTGGCAGGGTATGCAATATTGATCAATGATTGCGCGCGCCGTTGCGGCGGGCGGCCCGGAAGGGTTTGAGGGTTGCTCCGGGACGCGCGTCTGCCCATACGCGGCTGGAACTATAAGTATGAGAAAGAGAATCCTTCTAACCTCACCGCTCCACTTTCCAGACCAGCCGGTGTTCATGAGTAAGGACCTAAGACGCAACTGTTAGCAACGCCCTGCAGGTAATAGGCGCGACCAGCATACTTTTGGCGAACGACGCCCGTACGAACCCGAACTGAAGAATGTCCGGAAGAAAAAGTACCTCGGCCAGAGAACCCGCCGCCCATGTGCCCGCCGCCGTGTTGGGCATAACTCAGGGGAGCAAGCACGAGGGAAATGGGAATTAAGCCGATAACGCATGCGGTCCGCATTGCGTCCACCTGATATCGGGGCGATTATATCGCCGAAACGCGATAACGCCGCAGTTGTATTACACGCCTTACGGCGCTTTGCAAACGAAGGTCGCCACATCATCCGTGCTGCCGCCTCCCTTGTAGGCGGCCACCTGGGGGTAGGGACAAAGCGGTCGGGTGCGGTCCACCACGCCATTCGTGAAGTGCGATGCCATCATCCTATCGGGTACTTCGCCGCGATCCACCCATTGAACCAGCGTGCCGGTTGAATCGAACCTATTGGGCCCTTCTCCGCCCCCGCAGTGCGCCATTGTGCCTCTCGAAAATCTCGAAATATCTGAGCGGATGGAGGTTATATACCCTTCATAATTCTATAATTCTCGCCTATGCTCATTTCTCTCACGACATTCCTCGCAGCTCTGTCCTGGATCTTCCGTTCCCGTGCTGCCCTTCAGCTCGAGAACCTGGCTCTGCGCCACCAAATCGGCGTGCTTCAGAGGTCCGCAGTAAAACGGCCGAAATTGACTCCAGTGGACCGCCTGTTGTGGATCTGCCTGTCCCGCCTCTGGCGCGACTGGCGCTCGGCGCTGGCCATCGTCAAGCCAGAAACGGTCATTGCTTGGCATCGTGCCGGCTTTCGGCTCTTCTGGACGTGGAAGGTGCGGCACGGCCAACCCGGACGACCGCTCATTTCGCGCCAGGTCCGAGATCTGATCCGCAAGATGTGCCGGGAGAATCCCAGTTGGGGTGCACCCCGCATCCACGGCGAACTGCTCAAGCTCGGCATCGACATCGGTGAGACCAGCGTTAGCAAATACCTGGTGCGCTGCCGCAAACCGCCGTCTCAGACCTGGCGCACATTCCGGGAGAATCACGCTCAGCAACTGGTCTCCATCAATTTCTTCACCGTGCCCACGATCCGTTTTCAGGTCCTTTACGTGTTTCTAGTGTTGGCCCATGACCGGCGTCGCATCCTGCACTTCAATGTGACCGCCCACCCGACCGCGGAGTGGACCGCACAGCAACTGCGGGAGGCATTTCCCTTTGATCAGCTCCCGCGCTACTTGCTGCGCGACCGCGATGCTATCTTTGGCATGGAATTCCGAGAACGGGTGCGAGACATGGGCATCTGCGAAGTTCTGTCTGCACCGCGCTCACCTTGGCAGCGAGCCTATGTGGAACGAGTGATTGGGTCGATTCGACGCGAATGTCTCGATCATGTGGTCGTGTTCCACGAAAGCTCGCTACGGCGAACCCTTCGTTCGTATTTCGATTACTATCACCGGTCGAGAACACATCTTTCCTTGGGGAAGGACTCACCGGAGCCACGAGCGATTCAGCCGCCGGAAATGGGATCCGTCGTGGCGTGCCGCATGTCGGTGGCCTGCACCACCGCTACGAACGACAGGCTGCCTGAAAAAGCCCGAATCCACCACGCTACGCGTGCCTCTACTCGGGCCTTTGCAATCTGCGTCTGAACTCTGCTCTGTTGCACAAGCTTGCATCGTGTGAATTTCGTTCACCTGACTCAATAAGGGCTGCAAACCGCTTGAGACTTTGCGGTTCGTTTGGAGACTCGTGAGCTGCACAGAATTTTCGGGAGGCACAGGGCAGATCCCCGAATTGCCCTAAAGTTCGTGTATCAATGCTGACTTCTGCTCGGCGGTCGGAATCGTCGGCGTCAAAGAAGATCGCGACGGTCCTGCTGCCAGTAGAATCCCGCTCCGGACCGTGTTCGAGTGACCACTGTGTCCGCTTAACAAGTTTTCGTGGCATATCGGCTTCCGATTGGAAACTAGTGCGGTCGTTCCTAGACTGCCACAATTCCCACATCCCCGGAAGTGGTCCCGAGTGCCACGGTAAGATGCACCGAAATTCGCGAGGCCGTTGACGATATATAGCAATTATGCGATAATTTGACAATTGAGAGGCGAATTCACGATTGAGTACGTGGAGCTACCGAACGGGCGGGCACCGGCCCGAGACTTCGTGGATTCGCTGGATGATAAGGCTGCCGCCCGCATAGAC
The DNA here is from genome assembly GCA_003224175.1 of Acidobacteriota bacterium. GTDB lineage: Bacteria > Acidobacteriota > Terriglobia > Acidiferrales > UBA7541 > Palsa-189. Next base: position 24,668 of record QHYQ01000199.1, on the reverse strand, counting down.
GCGTTTATCGAACGCCTCCGCGTCTGCGGCAACCGAATGCAGGGAAAATTCGTCAACAAGCTCGCGAATGACATATTCGAGCTAAGAGTCAAACAATTCGACCGGATTTTCCGGGTCCTCTTCTTCTATCAGCCGGGAATGCTGATCGTGATTACGTCAGGATTTCAGAAGAAGACACAACAGACTCCACCGGGCGAGATTACCAAGGCAGAACAGCTCAGGAAGCTCTGGATGAAATACCGGAACCATTACGTGGGATCGCAGAAAGAACGGGAAGCTATCCTTAAGGAGTTGGGACTATGAAGCGCGACAAGCACAGTGAAATTGTTGAACAGCGTGCGCGCAAGAGCGCAACGTACCGTAAGGCCTTGACGCGGACCTTGCACCAGATTGACCTAGCCTTACTGGTGCGCGAGATGAGGGAGGATGCGGGGTTGACTCAGACCGAACTAGCGAAGAAGGTGGGCACGACACAGTCCGTGATTGCTCGCCTGGAGGACGCCGAATACACGGGCCATTCGCTCACGATGCTGGAACGCATCGCTGCGGTCTGCGGCATTGCCCTCAAGCTTCATGCGGAGAAAAAGCCCAATTTCGACCGCGAGGTCGCGCTGGTCTAGTCCCAGAGCAGGCCATTCAACGACTGGCCGGTTTCCCCTACAAATCGCTGGGGTCCAATTGAATCCAGCGGGGTCCATCTGGGGTCCAAAACGGTCCATTTTCAAGCTGGATTCAAGTAGGCTAGCCGTGTAAGGGCAATTGAAACATCGTGATTTCTGGAGCGGGCGATGGGAATCGAATTGTATCCCCAATCCACAAGTCTTGTGTTTTGGCGGCGTTGCCGCCCCCTTCAGTTTCAAGTGGAGCCAAGTGGAGTCAAATTCGTATAGATCATGTCGAATAGCCTTTCTGCAAGTCGTTGCCTAACCGGCGTGCAAAACCGCCGCCACGTTCGCATAGCGCGTTTTTCATCCAGGTGGATTACTGTCGCGGTGGCCCTTGAGAAAGACGTGGTCGTTGGGGTGCAGGTCGATCCTGTACTCCGTAACCTGGTTGGGCGTGATGGGCGCAGGCGTTTCTAGGCTGTTACGATATCGCCCGCGCAGAATCTCATCGGCAATCATCAACTGGTAGCCGTTCAGTACGGGCCCCGTACCCTTGGTGGCGTCTTCTTCCGTTATCTTCTGGTAGTCCTCTGGATAGACGTCAATCAGCTTCACTATCCAATCGCTGTCGCTCCCTGTGGTGGAAGCGAACAGGTCGGCAATGATGTCTCCGGTGACGGTAACATCCTCTACGAGCGGATCGGTCCGCCAAGACAGCACGTCAGGACGATGCTCTACGAAGCGCTGATCCTGGACCAGCCAAGTGGTCCAGGCTGGCGCGGGATAAGTCGGCGTAATGGGTCGCTTGCGGTACGGCACTGGGTTTGCCGGATCAGAAATGTAGGAATCAAATGCGTCCTGCTCGGCGGGCGGCCGGATAACTCCTGGTAAGTCGCGATTTCGGAAACTGCCCCTCGGCCACTTAGCGAAAGTGAAATCGTGCGGTTGGCCCAATGTCGCTAGGGTCGCGCTGCACCAATTGCTTTCGGGCTGGGGTACCCGATGCGCCCTCCAATTTTTCCGGGGTGTCCATTGAGGACCCTACCGCTTTACGGCAAGGGCGGGGCGTTCGGGCAATGATCGGTGGTACCCATCTGGAGTGAAAACGAAATGCGTTACATAGCCTTCAGGGTCCGTCACCACACTCCGAGTGCGAGGCCTGCCACTGCCCTCGTAGGAATACATAAAAGAGCGTCGGTCACTTAAAGTTTGCCGAATAACGAAGCCATCAGGCGAAAAGATGTTAGTGATGATAGGCTGACCGTTGGAATCGAACACGCTGATCAGTTCGTTCCGTTCATTGTATTGATAAGATTCACTGTGGCCGTCTGAATCGCTGACTCGACTTAGTCTTCCGCGCGGGTCGTATTGGTAATCAAGAGTCTTCGTAAATCAAAGTCGAAGCATCCGACCCACCTGAAAGACGATATACCTGCTGCCCTGCAAATTTTGCCGAGCGGTCTCGCTCATAGTGAAGGCGCGCTCCATCGTCCAAGATCAAGTCGATGTAAGAACCCATAACGCCTATGAGGAAGATATCCAAAGTGTCGTTGGTTCCGATTCCAAACGGGCGGATGTGATCGTCCAGATTTCGATAGGCGCGGGAGAAGGTCAGCGGGAAATCATCTTTGAAGATGAAATCGGTCTTGCGTTCTGTGAAAAGGCCGATTTTAAGATCTGTGATAAACGACTCCGAAGATGTGTCTGGAGGATCGCCGGCGGTGTCAAATCTCCAAACGGGGGGGTTCCCCTCTTCGGTCACGACACTAACGTCCGGATCGCCATAGGCGACGAACGAATCCCAACGTTTTTCTGCGCCGATTATCTCGCTACCCATCCAATCCACATCCGCTCCAGTCCGAACGCCCGAGCCCAGAAGGCTTGTCCAATCGTTACTGAGCGGCAGATCGAACGAAAGGGCGTAGACGTTCTTGCTCAACAATTTCTGAATGCGTGAACGGATAAGCTCGGGGTTCCACTTTTCCACCAACAAGAGAAACAGTAGTCGTCGGTTCCACCTACCGAGATCGGCAAAAGGCTGGAGTCTAGCTGTCGAAATCACTGCAAAGCGCCGCAAACGTAGATTGGTCGCATAGTCCCAGTCGTAGCCCCGGATATACATATCCTGCGACATGATGCCGATAAGCACGGCAGAAGGATCGCTGGATATATCGGGCCTGGCTTTGCGCATGGCATCTATCGCTTGTTCAGCGACGACCTGCTTACGCTTTTGATCGATAACGGATGAATCCATCGAGATCGGAGGAAGGATAATGACGTCTAAACCGAGCTTCTGCTGGTAGTATCGCGGAGCCCAATCGATCATCTTGGCCGCAGCCGAATCCATGGGCACCAGGTAAACGCGGCTGACCTGGTCGGCACGCTTGAGGGAATCTCGTCGTGGCGGCGGGGTGAGGTCGACTGTGGTTTGCCCATCGCCCGAGAGGAACGCCAGACGCGAATAATCCCACGAGTCACCCAGGCGATTTGCGACCCCGTAAAGATGGCCTCGGCCATTAGGGCCCTTGAGCGGAACGGACCACTCGGTAAACTCAGTTCCGAAGCCCCGCCGAACCTCTCCCACGGTGAATCCATAGGACCGTACGGGGCTTCCCAAGACGTGCTGTATCTCTGTCGAAGACTGAGCAACTTCCACGCCTTTCAAGTAGCCCTGCGACTGAACGATCGTAAAGTGTTGAGCGAAAACCGCCATAGCGTTCCATAACGCATAACGGAAAAACCAGGACCAAGCGGTCGTCATAAGCAAGGCGAGAATCGCGCGTAAATAGGATTTCCTATCTGTACTCGGTTGCTCCATTAAACGGCCGCAGCGCACACAGATTCTTCCTCCACGTGGTATCAGACCGCGCAGCGCACACAGATTCTTCCTCCACGTGGTATCAGACCGCCGCAGGTGGGACAATTCATACGCTTCTAACCCTCGCGGAAGCTGTTTTCTCAGATCGTTCGGTAGGCGATATCCAGGCATCTCGCGCTAAGTTCCTTCCGTCCCTGTCCGAGCGAAGGTCAGTCAGTTGCTTTCCGGAAACTGGTCACAGATTCCGGAAGCCCGTCTATCGGGAGTTGCCCTCCATCAGCAATGGTTCACTCAAGCCTGAACAGCAGACCGGGGCAAACCGACCCGCAAGGATTCGACAACCCGGCACATTTCAGAATAAAGCGGGATACGCTATCCCATCGCGTTCTGGCGCGATCCCTTCCAGCCTTTGGCCATCTCTCTTTCCAACTTCTTGATCTGGATCAGGTGTTTCGGGTTAAACGGTAGGGACGGATAATAACAGTTGGATTCGTGAGTGCAGAAGCATCCGTCAGCAACCTTCCTGCGACGCGCTTGCATGGCAGGAGAGAACCAGAGCTTCCGGAAGTTCCAGTCATAATCCCGCAAATTCCCGACCGGTTCGAGGATTTCGCAAGAAGAAACCGTTCCCTCGTCGTAGATCACCCCGCCGGCAGTCCCTGCATAGCACCTCAGTTGGGCCTTTCGCGTCTCTTCCGTCTTGGCAATCAAGCCGTGCATATAGATGTCAATGGCGGCGCGGAAGAATCCAGTGTCGCCGGCATAGTGATTCTTGATGGCCCCATGGCGTGAATCTTCCTCGATTCTGTGGGCCAGTCTGGCGTAGCTGGCGCGATCAATTTCCAACTCTTTGGGATCCCGAGCGGGAGGACGGATGTAGTTGAAATTCACTTTGTCGGGCTTCAACTCCTGCTTCAGAAAGTCATACCATTCAAACATCACGTCCTGGTTTGAGTTCATGAAACAGGTGCAGGTCTGTACATCGAGTCGCGGATATTCCTTTTTCATGGCCTGGAGCTGGCGCACAGTGTCGATGACGATGTCCCACGATCCCGGTTGCTGACGAATCTTGTCGTGCTGCTCCTTCGGTCCGTCTATACCGAGAGCCATGGTCACATTCAACTGGGGACATTCCTGCAAAATCCTGGTGACATCCGGAATGATTCGTTTCCGAATCTGGCCGTTGGATGTGATGTAGAGCGATCCAAGCTTGTTGTTGGCCCAGAACGCTCGCGCGATCTCCGGCAGATCCGTGCGCGTGAACGGCTCGCCACCCGCGAGAATCAAGACGCCCAGGTTGCTACCCAGCGTTTCAGAGATCCTTTCAATATCCCGCGTCGTCATCTGCAACTTCTTGCGCGGACCGTCGTCGAGCTCATCGGTGAAGAAACAATGGGTGCAGCGCATATTACACACCGAAGTCACCAGGATGTTCAGCAGAACTGGCGAAAACGGTTGTCCCAAAGCAAATTGAGCCCAGCGTTTAAAGGAGTCGCTCATTGGGAAATCGTTCTCATGAATACCTACATGTTCCTGCGACTGAGAAAGGAATGCCAGAAATAACTTTGGCTTAGCAACTGGGATTGAGACGGTCTACTCCAGGTTGTAATCCGCCCCAAATCGAGCGCCTCCAGCTGAACGCCGTCGGGCGCCCACTCCTGGAAATGTGGCCCCGAAAAGCCAGTTACCGAAAACGCCGTTTGTCAGGAGTTGGGCACCCGCTGCTACTTGAAAGGCGAGTCTTTGAGCACGAAATGCCCTAGTTTGGAGCGTCTCGGAGCTGGAGGGATGCACCGCCACAGCTTCCGCCACCCGCATCTCTCCATTCCAGTAGGAGCGAGTTTGGTTTTGCGGTATCACATGAACCTGTGGAGCAGCAGCAATTTTCTCTGCGCCGTCTTTACCGCCCATGTAGTCTCCACGTGGTCGTGGAACTGAAATAACCGAAGAAGACTGGACCGTCGCCGCTCCATAGCGCTTACTAACGCTGCCCCCAAAGCGCGATCCGGTCACTCCGAGCCCGCCTCGGGTGGTGCCAGCGAGGCACCCACCGTTCCTCGGCGCACGAATAGCCAATTCACCATCGCGATGGAGAAAGTTGCCGCAAGAATCAGCGACTTGCTGAAATCCACGCCCGTAGCCAGCACGACGCAAATCGCTACGCCGACTGCAGCGAAAAACTTCCCGCCGGGAAGCCGAAAACATGCCGCCTCAGGCTGCTTTCTCCGTAAGACCGGTACGGCCGCACATACCAGGCCGTAGTAGAAGAGCCTGGCGACGGCGGAGAGCGTTACATTCCAAGCGAAGCTGCCAAACAGGGCCAGCAGCCAGGTCAGTATGGCGAAGACAACAATCGACACATGAGGAGTTCGAAATTTTCGATGCACGGCGGCAAACAGCAACGGGAAATGCCCCCCTTCCGCCAGAGCGACTAAAGCTCGGGGAACAGCAAGCATGTTTGCGCTGAGTAATCCGAAAACCGAAAAGAGCGCGCCCACGGCCATGAGTGCGGCACCGCTCTGTCCCATGAGTATCCTGGCAGCGTCGGCGATCGGACGAGCGCTATGTGCGGGGTCCGGCAGTACACGAACGACGACCCATTGCACGGCTGTATAGATAATCGTGACGGTAATGAGGCTTGCGAACAGCGCGAAGGCCACATCCCGACGTGGCTCCTTGGCCTCGCTCATGGGGATCAAAGCGGTTTCGAAGCCGCCATAAGCCGCAGAGAACAGCAGGGTGGCTTGCAGCCAGGTCTCCGCGCCGGCTCGAGGAAGCGCCAGATGCACGCCCCGGTTGCTGAGCATTAGGTAGAACGATCCTACGAGAATAATCAAACTGAGCGGCAAGAGTTTGCCGATTACAAAGACATTGCTCACCAGTGTCCCCGTTCGCACCCCGCGATAATTTAACGTCGCCAATAGGGCTACGAACAGGGTGAGGGTCAGGAATTTCGGGAAGGCGCGCGTCACATCCGGCCAGAATTCCCCGAGGTAGATGACCAGCAAATTTGCGGCGGCCGCCGATCCGGCAACACGAACGAGCAGCGCGAACCAGCCAACTTGAACGCCGGCGAAACGTCCGAAGGCCTCGCGAGCATATAAGTAGGTTCCTCCGGTCCGCGCAAACTGGGACGCAACTTCCGCGTAACAGGCGATGATCACTGCGATGGCCGCCCCGGCGAGCAGGACAGCAAACGGGCTCGCTGCACCCAGGAGGGCCGCGACGACCGAGGGCAGTCCAAAAATCACACTGCCGATCACGGAGTTCACCACCAGCCCGGTCAGACTCCATCTTCCGATGGCGCGTACCAGGCCCGATCGTTCGCCCTGAGTCACACCGGCGTTGTACCACGAACGGAACTGCCTCGGAGATTTTGTAGCTCAGGTCGCCCGACGACACCTGGTCCCTCGCTGAAGCCGATCGTGCTTCTTCCGCTGAGCGGACGAGACCAACGTGACAATCGCTACACTGGGTAAATCCGTCTCGATATTCCGCTCGGCAAAGAGGGCAGAACATGTCGGAAAGTCTAGTACGGGTTTTAATGAAGTCCGAAATGCGGTCAAGTCCCGTGTATAACGGCGTCGGCGGTGTCAAGACTTTTTTCATACTTTTTCATAATTTTTTCCCACTTCCTGTGCGCTGCGACGAAAAAGGGACGGCTGACAGCATCCAAGAGACTCTGGCAACAGTCGCAAAATTGCGTGCGGCTAGGAATTCCGCAATTCAGGCAGCCCGAGTGGTTCATGTCCCCACGGTATAACCAGATTGGAAATCCTCTTTGCCGACCAGCAAATAACTTGACCGAATGCCCGAATGAGACCGGCAGGCTCCTGGCTGCGCGAGCCATGACCTCAAGCGGGCTCGCGATTCTGGAATTACATACTCGGCTCCCAGCCCACCCTCAGCCGCTGGGAGAATGCGCCTTCCGCCCGCGACCTGGTGCGGTTGAACGACGCCCTACTCGATCAGTTCATTCGCCTCTGTGGCGAGCAGGTTCGCCAGCGCGGCGAGATCCTGCTCGATATCGACTCCACCGACGATCCCACGCATGGCCAGCAGCAACTCAGCATCTTCAACGGCGCCTACGGCCAGCATATGTACCACCCCATGCTGATCTTCGAGCGTCACACCGGATGTCTGCTGGCCGCGCGGTTGCGACCTGGCAATGCCTCCAGTCATGCCCGCATTGTCCCGATGCTGCTGCGGCTGGTGCCGCGACTCGAGGCCGCTTTTCCTGGCGTGCTGATCAAGCTCCGCGGCGATGCCGGTTTCGCTCTGCCGCTCCTGTACGAGTTTTGCGAGTTCTTCGGCATGCAATACGCCTTCGGCATCCCCGCTAACTGCGTTTTCCAACAGCGCGCCGAATCTCGGCAGAAACAGTTGAAGCGGCGCTATCGTCGTACGCAACTCCCACAGCGCGGCTTTTCCAGCTTCCGCCATCGCGCCCGCAGTTGGCCGCGCCAGCGCCGCATCTGCTACAAGGCCGAACACACCGCCGTCGGAACCAACCTGCGCTTCGTGATTACCAACTGCCCGGGTCGTGCCTCGAAGGTCTTCGCTTTCTACAACGATCGCGGCGAATGTGAGAACCGCATCGAGGAGTTCAAGAACGGTTTCCGCGCCGACCGCTTGAGCTGTCACCGCTTCCTGGCCAACGCCTTCCGCCTGCTCCTGCACGGCTTCGCCTACAACCTGGTCAACCTGTTCCGCTTGCAGTTGCCCCAGCCCTGGCGCTCGGCCCAGATCGAAACGCTGCGTGCCCAACTCTTCAAAATCGGCGCTCGCGTTCGACAGACTGCCCGCTGTGTTCGCTTTCACCTCGCCAGCGGCTGGCCCTTCCAGAACTTCTTCCGCTCCGTCGCCTTCGCCGTCAACAGCAGTTGACCTGACCGCTTGCCCCGAACTCAGCTTTCCACAGACTGTCCCTGCGGAGCCGCGCCCAAAACCTCTCAGCTCGTCGCCTGCCCGCTCTTGGCTCGCATACTCTCGCCCTGCTCGACCTCTGATCGCGCAATCTCTCCCGACCAACTGTCTCTCCAACTAAAATCTCAGCCCTCATGAATTAAGCAGCTAAGCCGCTGCCAAAAAAGGCGAATTAGGTGGCCATTTGTGCAGCAGGGGCTTGCGTAAGTCCTGGCCTTTCAAGGCGGGCGAGTTGGCGAGGGAGCTGCAAAGACTCGAGCACTTATTTTTCTTGGCACCGTCCCCAAGGTGAGGCCTGAAATGGAATCGATCCAGCCCAAGGCGCTCGAGTAGACCCGAAGAGTGCAGGACCTTCAACCCGCGCTTGTGTTAGAGGCATTTTTTGAACCCGCCGAAAAGCATGCCCCGAATCATCAGCTTCTCAATCGCGCTATGTCGTAAATGAGTCCTGATTGAACACGCTGTGGCGAAACCTGTGTAGCAATACCCTAACGACGTCGCCGAGAATTCGTTGGGGGCCTTCGGTTAGCCAACGATGGAACGTCGCCGCACGCCGCGCTATTCCTTTGTTGGGGGCATAGCTGAGCTGACCGATACATCAGGCCAACGCCTCTTGGCCGGAACCGGACAGCTTAGTCGCTTTGGGTGCTTTGTGAGGACACCGACCCCTCTTCCTGCACGAGCAACGGTGAGCTTGAGAATCACGTACGATGGAAGGGAATTCTCCGCGGACGGTGAGGTGGTTTATGCGTTACCGGACAAGGGCATGGGCCTTGCTTTCCGGTCAATCCCGTCCGGTCACGAGGAAGTTTTGGAAGGTTGGCTGGCTGAGTGCGCCGCTTGAAAACCACGGCAGCAGGAACCTAAGGGTGAAAAGCCAGTTACCGAAAATCCCGTTTCTCAGATGGGATGAGAAGGCCGGTCTCCGGCGGGATGCGATACGCTCCCAATGATCGACGCGCTCAAGGCGCAAGATAAAGGAGACCGGCTATGAAGAAGATTAGCACTGTCGCGATGGACAGAATCGAGAATTTCAAAGATCAGCAGCTAACCATCGGATTGGATCTGGGAGACCGCTTCAGCCATTACTGCATTTTGAATGAATCGGGCGAAGTGATTGGGGAGCACAACCTACCGACGACACCGAAAGGAATCGAGGAAGTCTTCGGCAGGATCCCGCGCAGTCGGATCGCGCTAGAAACGGGAACCCATTCGCCTTGGGTAAGCCGGCAGTTGGGCCGGTTGGGGCACGAAGTGATCGTCGCTCACGCGCGCAACGTGCGACTGATCGGGGACAGTAGTCGGAAAGATGATCAATTCGATGCTCGGACACTGGCGCGGCTCGCCCGAATCGACCCGGGCTTGTTGGGTCCGGCGCACATCGTAGTGCCAAAGCACAAATCGACCTGACGGTCATCCGCGCTCGAGCAGGACTGGTCGGTGGGCGCGCACGGCGTTGGTGAACACGGTACGCGGATTAACGAAATCGTATGGGGAGCGGCTGCCGAAATGTGGCACCCAGAAAATGAATCGGGAAGTGGCCCAAGGACTGAGCCAGGAGTTGCGGGATGCCTTAGATCCGCTGTTCGCAGAAATCGAATCGTTAAACGAGCGGATCGCGGAATACGACCGGAAGATCGAGCAAATCGCCAAGGAAGTCTATCCCCAGGTGGCCCTGCTCAAGCAGGTGAAGGGAGTAGGAACACTCATTGCGTTGGCCTACGTTCTCACGGTGGACGACCCATACCGGTTTCGCCGGAGCCGGGATGCGGGGTGCTTTGTGGGATTGCGCCCGGGTCGCCGGAACTCGGGTATGAGTCAGCCACAGCTACACATCAGCAAAGAGGGAGATGTGTACCTGAGAACGATGCTGGAGTGGCTTTCCCGCCGATTCCCAGTTTCAGAAAATGCCGTTTATCGGGCATTACCCAGTAGCAACGAAGCAAAGACTTACAGGGTGGATTTGATCAAGGTCTTGTAGAGTGTGTGCGTGCGCAGCCACATCTTTCTTATCGTCGCGGCGCTGTTCTCTTTCCAAGTGTTCCCACAGAAGGCGGTCGCTCAAAACGAACGGTCGTCGTTTTCAGAATGGCTCGACGGCGTTCGCGCCGAAGCGCTCGCGCGCGGCATCCGTCAGGAGGTCCTTGAAGAAGCGCTCGGACAGATCGACAAGCCTATCGTGGAATCCATCGAGCGCGACCGAGAGCAGCCGGAAACGGTCCTGTCGCTCGAAGCGTACATCACTAGCCGTGTGAGAGCGTCCACCGTCAGGACTGGACGGAAAATGCTTCAGCGCCACCGAGCACTGCTCGAGCGCGTGTCAAAGACCTACGGCGTGCCGGCGCCCGTCATTGTGGCACTCTGGGGCATCGAATCGAATTTCGGTCGTCTTACAGGAGCGGAGCCCACGGTCCCGGTCTTGACCACGCTAGCCTGGGACCCGCGCCGCGCAGATTTCTTCCGTCAGGAACTTTTCGACGCACTCGATATCCTCAATCGAGGGGACATCGAGCTCAAGCAGATGCGTGGCTCCTGGGCCGGTGCAATGGGGCAGCTGCAGTTCATGCCTTCGAGTTATCTCGAGTATGCCGTGGACTTCGACAAGGACGGCCGCCGTGACATCTGGGAGTCGCCTGCAGACATCTTTGCCTCGATCGCTAATTATCTTAATAAACACGGTTGGGTGAGGGGCCGGCGCTGGGGGCGCGAGGTAATCGTGCAGCGCGGCCGAGACATAGGCGTCCCACGACGCGACGGGGCCTGCCAAGCCACACGTGACATGACGGTCGCGCTGCCCCTCAGCGAATGGCAGCGCCTAGGTGTTAGGCTGCCCCGGGGTCGCCCCCTCTCACAGGCCAATTTCCGTGCCTCTCTCTTTTCGGGTTCGAGCCGGAGTTTCCTTCTCTACGACAATTACGATGCCCTGCTGGCCTACAATTGTGCTCATGCTTATGCACTCAGCGTTGCGTTACTTGCCGACCGTATTGCGAACTGAATCACTTTGAATCCCGTGGGCTGTCGTGTGTCAGCGAGCTCGTCCCTTGCCAAGTCCTGACAAGTCGGCTTTTCGGAATGTGCGTCTGGCCAGATTCGCAGTTACCGAAAATGCCGTTTCTCAGGACCTATCCGGTTTGGATAGACAGGGATCACTTCGCTCCTCCTTCGACCTATGCATTCAAACTTACCAGGCAAGTGGGCTTAAAATCATCGCACGCAGGGGAAGCATTTCACCGACTCTTCATATTTCTGACATCTCCCTATCATTCAGAAGTCGTACGTATGTTGTGTCATTTGCAGTGGGCAGGATCCGACACAATTTGTGTTCCGCAACTGCGTACGGAAAAGCGCACGCACGATAAGAAAGGTGCTTCGATGAGAACTTTTCTTTTCGGCTTAGCAGTCACTCTGGCTCTCGCGGTAGGTATGCCTGCTGCGCAGGCCCAGGATCAGGATAACAATGCGCGCGAGCAGGACGGCGTACCGCAGCTCGATCACGTGTTCGTGATCGTGCTCGAGAATCACAACAGCTTTACAAGCTTCGGCAGCATCGGCATTCTTGACAACCCGCAGGCGCCGAAGATCACAGCGCTCGCGCAGAAATACAACGTCGCGCCGAACTACCATGGGGTCTGGCACCCAAGCCTCCCGAATTATCTCGCGATGATCACGGGCGATTGGATTGGGACTGACGTCTCGGGGGCCGGGCACACGTATCCGGTGGGGAGCACGGTGGGCATCAGCGATGACGACTCACCGTCGATCGCCATCGACTACGGACCGCCGGCCAACCCCTCGGTGCATCGCTGGCGCGTCAACCTGCCGTCGCTTGCGGGCCAGTTGGTTAAGGTCGGCAAGGACTGGCGGACGTACCTGCAGAACATCCCTGAATCAGGCACGCATCTCGCCAATTGGCCTGGAGACAACAACACGGCCAAGCTGTATGCGGTGAAGCACAACCCATTTCCTTACGTCGCTGAGGTCCAGGACGATCCAAAGCAATTCGCCAAGCAGGTCCCAATCGAGCAGCTGTTCAGCGACCTCGGCAGCGAGCAGGTGCCCGCGTTCTCGTACATCGTGCCCGACCAATGCCGCGACATGCACGGGCTCGGTAACCCGCTTGCGCCCTGCGGCGGCGCGTCTGACACAAACGACAATGACGTCAAGCGCGGCGACGACGAGACTGGGTGGCTCGTCAACGCCATCACCGGCAGCCCCCTGTGGGAGCGCGGCCGCAACGCTCTCTTCGTTGTGTTCGACGAGGGGAACGGTCCGCTGACCTGCAACTACGATCCCGATGCCCGGGTGGACACTGCCCCCGGCTCACTGTTGCCGGCCGCTAATTGCTACGCCCCGGCCAACTTCAACGATCGCGTGGTGTTCATCGCCATCACGAACTACGGAGTGCGTGGCGTGCAAGATACGCGCTTCCATTCCCATTTTTCGCTGTTGAAGACGATTGAAGCCGCCTTTGGCCTGCCCTATGTGGGGCATGCGGCGGACTCCACCACCCACACCTTGGCGCCACTCCTTGCACCGGCCGATCGCTGATCTTCGACGCCATAAATTTCAAACTGCACTACTAGCAAACATCCCCGCGTCAGCTATAGAAAGGCCACCCGGCTGGCGGAAGCCTAAACTCAGCGACATTTTCGGATTCAGCGTCGCTCGTCGGAAGCTCTGCAAAGTCCGCGTAAAATCCTCCGCAAATCGGCAGCAAATCAAATTATTTTGCTGGCGTTGCGGATTTCTCTTGACACGCTTCGGGCTATTGTGTCATATGATGTGACAGAAGTAAAAACGGCTCCGCCGAATGCTTGCAACATCCGACAGAGCCTAACTCACATTGGAGGACTAGCTCCTATGCAAGCTGCATCCAGCATACCGCAACACTCTTCCGTCTATCAGATCGTAACCGAACAGATCATCAAGCAATTGGAATCAGGTGTAGCGCCGTGGCATCGGCCCTGGACTACGCAGATTCCGAGGAATCTGGTCAGCAAGCGGGAATATCGCGGCATTAACGTATTCCTGCTCGCGTCCCGAGGGTACGGCTCACCGTATTGGCTCACCTATAAGCAAGCTACCGAACAGGGCGGAAACGTCCGACGTGGCGAGCACGGCTCCAAGGTCGTCTTCTGGAAAATAGACAAGTACGAAACTGAAGACGCGGACGGCCAGAGCGTCGCCAAGACTTCGGCCATCTTGCGCTATTACACTGTTTTCAATGTTGAGCAATGCGAGGGTATCAAGGTTCCAGGCTCAGAGCGCGTTATCAATCCCATCGAGGAATGCGAGCGCATTGTTGCTGGAATGCCGAATCCGCCCGCAATCGAGCAAGACGCGCGCGCATGGTATCGACCATCCACTGACACGGTAGGGATGCCGTCGCGCAATGCGTTCACATTAGCCGAGGAATACTATTCGACGCTGTTCCATGAATTGACACATTCTACAGGCCATCCGTCCCGCATCGGGCGCGAAGGCATAGAGAAGCTAAACACATTCGGCTCTGAGTCCTACTCCAAAGAGGAACTAATCGCGGAAATGGGAGCCGCGATGCTCGCGGGTGTTGCGGGCATCGAGCGCAGAACACTGGCTAACTCCGCGGCTTATCTCAAGTCGTGGATAGACGTGCTCAAGTCTGATTCGCGCATGGTTGTCTTCGCGGCGTCTCAAGCGCAAAAGGCCGCCGACTACATTCAGGGGGGCGCGCGATGAGCGCGCCTACTCTGCCATTCCCACAGTCGCTCGCGGAGAAGTACAGGCCGCGAACGATTGCTGAATTTGTAGGACTGGAAAAGCCGAAGCGCATTCTCGGTAGGTTTGCGGCTCAGCCATACCCGTCAGCATGGCTTTTTGTCGGGCCATCAGGTGTCGGCAAAACCAGCATGGCGCAAGCGCTCTGCATCCAGATTCGCGGAGAATTGCACCATATCCCAAGTCAAAAGTGCACCGTGGAAGCAATCGAAAAAGCCTGCCACGATTGCCACTATCTGCCGTTCGCTCCCGGCGGATTCCACGTCGTGCTTTGTGACGAAGCCGACCGGATGACACCCGCCGCACAGTTAGCTCTACTGAGTAAACTGGACGCGACCGCATTCCCGCCGAATACCGTGTTTATCTTTACCTGTAACTCCACCGATGGCCTAGCTAGACCTAGCGCGGCTTGCGAAAGACTCGCGGAACAACGTCCGCGATGCACTGATGAAACTCGAAGTCGAGCTACTGGCCGTCTGAGGCCGCTATGTGTGTATTGCTGATGCTCAATCTAGCGAGGCTACGGAAGATGAAGACGAAAAGAACGTACAGCACCCGCACGGCTGCCGCGAAAATGCGCGTATCTTTCAGGACGCTGAACCGCTGGCTAGCGGATGGCAAGATCAAGGCGTCGAAAGCCATCAAGATGCCGAATGGCCGGACGCTCTGGCTTTGGATTCAGGCCGATATCGCCAAAGGTCGTAGGGTGAAGGCCGCGCAGCATCCCGGACCAAAGCCGAGGGCAGGCCGACGATGAGCCCGAGAGTGGCGATCTATGCCAGAGTCTCAACAACCAACCACGGCCAAGATGTGAACCTACAGACTCGCGATCTTGAGCAATTCGCTCAGGCTCGCGGATGGCTTCTCGTAGATTCCTACCTGGACATCGGTATTTCGGGAGCTAAAGACAAGCGTCCCGAGCTAGACCGTCTCATGGCTGACGCTAAGCGGAGAAAGTTTGACGTGGTATTGGTCTGGAAGCTGGACCGTTTTGCCCGCTCTCTGCGGCATCTTGTGAACGCGCTGGCCGAGTTTGAGTCGCTGGGAATTGCGTTCGTGTCCCTGAGCGATAACTTGGACCTGAGCACGGCCAGCGGACGGCTGATGTTCAATATCATTGGTGCGATAGCTGAGTTTGAGCGCGAGCTAATCCGCGAGCGTGTCAAAGCTGGCATGCGGAACGCGAAAGCCAAGGGAACCCGCATCGGCAGACCACGAGCGAACGTGGACGCCGGGCAGATTGCCCAGTTGCGTGCTCAGGGGCTTAGTTGGAAGAAAATTGCAAAGGCAATGGGGCTTGGAGTCGGAACTCTCTACCGCGTCGCTCCGGCGAACAAGCCTACTTGCTAATCATCTTCAGACTGGTGGCGGCAATCGTCATCGTGCCACCCGTTTCGGTAACGTCGCCGGTGAGCTCAACTTTGTGGCTCATGTGAGGCACGAGCTTCGCATTGTTATTCGCAGCGAGGTCGCCCGTCACGGTGTAAACCTTGCCATCGGCGGTAAGGAGTGCTAGAGGCCGACCCATCTTCGCACAAGTTATCGCACAGTCCTTAACATCGCCACTAGGCATTTTATGGTCAACGCCGCTGTTCGAGCTGTTCATCTTGTAACAGGTCTGGTCGATGAGCTGACCAGAAATTGTTTGCGTCGCCGCAAATGCCACGGCGCCCAAAGCCAACACAAATACAGCAACGGTCAATGCAGCACACACCTTACGCACGGAAACACCTCCATAAGAAGCAAGAGATCGCATCGACACGCTTATACCGCCTGGGCTTCTACGTGTCAAACCTCTCCGGGTTCCGAAAACCCCTCTTCGCAGCCACCCGCAACTGACTGAATCTACAGTTTCGAAATTGGCGTGTTTTCGCATTCGGAAATGGGGTGGTTCTTGAACAGCATCTCGTCCGGGGCGCGCTGTCGGGTAAATAGCCTAGTGGCGTTGCACAAAGCGGACACGGCGTTCGCGCAGATGTAAAATGCAATGCCGAAGACACTCGGGGGTGCCTCGTGAATCCTGCGGACCTACAACGATACAAGCGGTTGCTGATTGCGAGGCTCGACGAGTTGTCCAGCAAGCGCACCGCGGCTGCTTCGTTGGCTCCCGGAGCGGGCGATTTGCAAGGGGATGTTATCGACCAAGCGAACGCCGACGCCGAAGCAGACCTTCATATCCGTCTGCACCAAAGCGACTCTCATCTCTTGCGGGCGATTGAAGACGCATTAGCCCGGATCACTCATGACCGGTTTGGCGTGTGCGAGACGTGCGGTTCCCCCATCTCCAAGGCACGACTGGAAGCTGTGCCGTGGACACGTCTGTGCCGTGACTGCAAGGAGCGCGAGCAGTCAGCCGCTTGAGGGCAATGTTACGGCTGCAGATTCATGCGCCGCAGCAGGTCTTGGAAGCGCGGGTCCGAGCGCAGCGGATCAAACAGTTGATTCTTGCAGACAGAGCACAATTCCGATGGACTCCCGCCATGTCAACAGGAATTGGTTATTCATTTGTCCTTTACCTCGTTATACGCTTCGGTGATGAACCGGTTTTTGCTCGCTGGCGTGTCACCCTTCGTCGTCGCGTCATACGGAGCGGTCAGGTTCGCAGCTAGAATATCGTCCAGCGATTTGCCCTGATCGACCAACTTCTTCGTCTTTGCCAGGATGTCGACGACCATTGCGCGATAGGGGAGCAGGTCAGCCTTCTTGACCAGCGTGCCGTGACCAGTGATGAGCGTCGTGTCGGGACCGGCAGTCTTCGCGATCATGTCGATCGCGGTGATCATGCCCCTGATCGAGCCACCATTGGCCTGATCGGCAAAGGGATAACCGAAATTGCGGTAGAAATCGCCGATATAGATCGCGTTTGCATGCTGGAACCGGATGACCGTGTCTCCCCCGGTATGAGATGCCGGAACCGGAATAAAATCGACCACTTCTCCGTCTAGATGGATCGTTACAGCGGGAGCGCCCGGGGTGCCCAACGGATAGGTCATGACGGGAACGCCGGCCGGATCGGGCGCGGGAGCCGGGGTACCGTTGCCCTGGCGGGGCGGGTGCAGCATTTCATCGCGCAGTTCCTCACGCGAGAAGATCAATGCGCCCTGCTTCGCGAAGAAGGGATTGCCGCCCGTGTGGTCAGAGTGGATGTGCGAGTTGACCAGAATACGAATGGGCGCGGAGCTGAACGTTCTGATCGTCTTCAGAACCTTTTCGTGCAACTCCTCGTCCTGGGAGTCGACCATCAGGATGCCGTCAGGACCGAAGAGCACGGCGACCCTGCCGCCGGCCGCATCAGGGTGGTTCATGTCAAGATCGGGCGAACCCTGCAGAATGTAAAGGTTCGGCGCCAGCTTGGCCGTCACCGAAATCTCGATCTTGTCCCATTGTGCGAACGAGCGCCCCTGTCCCGGCCTCTGTGGTGACGGTGCCTGTGCCCAAACGATCGCGGGAATAACCGCCATCGCGGCCAACCCTCCCAACAACAGTCCTTGACGTTTCATTGGCGTTATCCTTTCCGATTGATGTTCTGGTTGACGTTTCTCCGCGAATCAGGTGCTTGAGCGTTTCCCCTTCCAGCAACTCCTTGGCGATGAAGGGTCGGACATCCGCTTCGTCAATCTCATGAATCGTGCAGATAGTGCCTGCAGATCGCGGGCCAGTTCGTCGGGGAGAAACTTTAGCGCAATGTGGCGACCGACTGAGGGTCTTCACCTTCGTAGACCACACCCATGCCGCCGCCACCGAGCTTTTCTAGGATGCGATAGTGCGAGATGGTCTGGCCGATCATCGCTTACTTGCCGGTGGGCACGCGACGCTTCAATTCTTCGAACCAGTTCTGCACCACTACGATTTGCGTCAGCGCCGCAGCTTCTTCGCTTTGCTTGATCATCAAAAATCGCTGGCCGTCGGGAGATACATCGTAGAATTGGAACCCATTGGAACTCGGCAGATAGAGTCCCGAGGAGAACAGCATCCTTGGTTTCCCAGCCGAAAAACTTGGCTGTGTCGCTACGTCCACAGCCATCATTTTGTCTCTGCTGCCGTAGAACAACTCCCGGCCGTTGGGATTCCAAACCGGCTCTTGACCAACTTCGGTCGAGATTTGCCATTTTCCGCCGGGGCCGGGATAAGGTTGGACGTAAATTTCCGGGCGGCCCGATTCATCCGAGCTGTAGGCCAGCCAGCGTCCGTTCGGCGAAAAGGCGGCTGCGGTTTGATTACCCGGCGCCTGGATGAACGGTTCGGCCTTGCGGTCATTGAGCCGTAGAATCCCGATGTCCATGCCGGTGTTGGGATTGACTTCACTGAAGGCCAGCAATTGTCCGTCTGGAGAAAACGACATCGGAAACCGAACATTCTCGCTGGTGGTAAGCTGCTCGAGCCCGCCACTGCCATCCGATGGTTGCCAGAAAACTTGAATCGGTCCTTCCTTGCTCGCTGCAAGCGCTATCCGCTTGCCATCCGGCGTCCGGGCCGCATTTTGGTTCAGATGGACCCCAAACGAGAATCGGCTTAGTGCGTCCCGGGCGAGGTCGTAGAGCCAAAGTTGCTGTTCCTCCTCCACTACCGTAACCGCAATCCGGCGACCGTCGGGCGAAAGTCGCGGATAGTAATAAACGTGAGGAGGAGCTGCGATCGGCTGCTCGACTCCGTTGCGGCTCACCCATACCAGCTTGCGAAAAAGTGCACGAACACCTCCCGGAACGTAGACCAGCGATCCCGTCGTGGAAATGCTGTATTGGGCGGCGCCGGTGCCGGAGCTTTGCAGAACATCTTCCACTACGGGAACCGCAGCGCCCGTCAGTTGTAGCCGCTGGGCATCGAAGGGCGCCGCCATCACCGTTCCGGCCTGGGCGTAGAGCAGGTGCCCGGAAAGTGCATACCGGGGATTGGTTCCGCCTTGAATGAGTTCCCGCCGTTCGCCGGTCCTGAGCGATTGAACTGCGATTTTTGCCGTCGCCCAGTTGCCAGTAGAAGGACCTCCGGCAAAGAATACCGATTTTCCGTCAGGTAAAAACTCCAGCCAACGATGAGTGGGCTCCGCTTTATCGAAATGAGTCACCGGCCGCGAGGTGCCTCCGGCATCGGGTATTTGCTGCAGCACGGAAACTGTTGCGGGTGCGAAAATGATCGCGCTCAGGCTACTCCAGGCGGCTCCACGAGCGAATGAAACATCTGCCAGCGTAACCGCTGCACCTCCCGCTACAGCGACCTTCTTCAGCTTTCCCCCTGCGAAAAAGCCCAGCCATCGGCTGTCGGGGGAGAAGAAGGGATTCGCGGCATCCTCCGTGCCAGGAATCGGCTTCGCCTCCAAACTGTCCATTCCTCGCAGATAAAGCTGCTGGGTGCTGCCCCGAATAGCGACATAAGCCAGATGGCTCCCGTCGGACGATATGGCCACGGCTGGCTGGTCGAAGCCGGCGAGCCGGTCGCCGGGAGGCAGGTTTATCACCGTGCGCGTTAGAGGCCGTGCCACAAGCGCAGGCGTGGGCTTCAGACTCCAAGTGGCTAGGCTCGCGATCGCCAGACCTATTAGCAAGCTGCCCGAGCTGAGGATTAGCGGTCGCCGCCCGAGTGCGCGGATGCCTTTCGCTGCGGCAGCCGGTTCCGCCGCAGGAGCGACCAGAGCCTCGTGAATTTCGATGCGGGCATCGCCCGCGGCTTGAAGGCGCAGCGTCTTGTCTTTTTGCAAGCAGCGCCGCAGCAGCGCGCGTACCTGCATTGGAGTTGCTGCGGGCAGAGCCTGCCAGTCGGGCTCCGTTTTCACCACTGCTGCCAGAATGTCGGTTATGTTTTCGCCATCGAATGCCTGCTTGCCTGTCAACAACTCGTACAGCACACAACCAAAGGCCCAAATGTCGGTCCGCTTATCGACTGCTTTGCCACGTGCCTGCTCCGGGCTCATGTACGCTGCTGTCCCCAAGATCACGCCGTGCATCGTCGCCGCCAGACTCAGCGTAGGTGAATTTGAAGGATCGTCGCTTGCTGCGTCACCTTCGAACGCCTTCGCCAAGCCGAAGTCCAACACCTTGACCTTGCCCTCTGGCGTGACCTTTACGTTGGCGGGTTTCAGGTCGCGGTGAATGATGCCTTTCTCGTGCGCCGCTTCCAGCGCCTCCGCAATCTGGACGGAGATTTTCAGTGCTTCTTCAATGGGTACCGGCCCTTCTCGCTTGGCGCGCTCGGCCAATGTCTCGCCGGAAACCAACTCCATCAACAGATAATGTGTGCCGTTGGACTGCTCCAGCCCGTAGATCGTCGCGATGTTGGGGTGATTCAGTGAAGCCAGCATCTTTGCTTCGCGCTGAAAGCGGGACAACCGTTCGGGATCGTGCGCAAAAGCTTCCGGTAGGACTTTGATCGCCACGTCGCGCCCGAGCTTGGTGTCGTGTGCCTGATACACTTCTCCCATCCCGCCCGCACCGATGGCTGAGAGGATTTCGTAAGGGCCGAGACGTTGGCTGGGTAGGAGCGCCACGCGTTATTTCCCTTTTAACTAGAATCGGCGTAGTAGAACGCCCGAAGCAATAATTCTCCTCAGCTCAAGCCAGTTCAGTACAGTACGGCAGCCTCGCCTTTTTGGGCGGTGAGCTGTTGGAAATAAGCTACGATTTTGTCGCGCCGGGCCATGAGCGCCGCGACTTCGTTTTTGTTAAGGTGTGGCTTGGTTCTTTCCAGGACTTCATTCCCGTCCAAGATCCTTAAGTTCTGCAGTAGCTGCCGGTCGCACTTGACCAGATCCTTGGGGGCCTGCAAGTCATGACACAGCCTAAAGGCACGAGTGAAATCGATTCTCCAGATCTTCCAATCCTCTGTGATCAGAACGTTGGTGAGGTTCGGGTCGGTGTCATAGACGAGTTGATCGAACACCCTGACCTTGTACATCTGCTTGTTCCAAGCGTCGCCATCGGGGGCCTCTAGCTTCTGCTGCCGGCGCATCCCCTCATCCCACTTCTTGGGTATGTACCAGGACAGAGAAACCTTTTTTGCCGTTCCACTGACGTTCCACATACACCGGAATCACGTCACTCATGCCCACCAACTTAGCCAACTCATATGCGGCGATGTTGTAATGGTAGGAGTCGACGAAGTTTAATTCGGTGTGCCCGTCGTCGAAATGCATTTCCTCCTTATGTTCGTCAACGGTATTAAAGGAGGCAAGGTGGGTCAGCTCGCCCTCACTTAGCGTCAAATCCGAAGGGTGAGTGATGCCTTTGCTGGACTGCTTGCTGCCCACCACCTTGGCATTCAGCAGGAATTCTTTCTGTTGCTCTTCCGTTAGGTTTGGTTCGGCGGATTGTTTGACTTGAAGAGTTCCCTGGGCTAGGCAGGCGGCAGCCAGCCACAATGATCCAGCAAGTAGAAACGCGGTGTGCCGGTGAGACATATAATTTCCTTTCATCCAGACACGCTGGAAATCGTTCGTGCTTCCCGTTTGAAGTGCTCGCGCAACTCGGGCCTTTTCGCAAGATGCGTCGGCAGGACTTTGATGGCCACGACGCGGTCGAGACGAGTATCTTTGGCGCGGTACACCTCGCCCATCCCACCTGCGCCTATTGCAGAGAGGATTTCGTAGGGCCCGAGGCGCTTGCCGCTGAGAATCGCCATAGGCTCCTGCTAACTTGAAATGGGCACAGTATACCGCCCTAACTAGTCATAAACCGAGTCTTTCCAAGCTGTAACAACGATGAGGACGGGAGGAAAAATTCAAATGGCTATGACTGCACAAGCGGGGCTGGCCGAACGCCAGTTAAGATAGGTGGATGAAAAAATCGCAACTGCTTCAGCAGTAAAGCGTTGCAAACTGAAATTCGCCGGCACAGCCTCGACACCTTTCTTGATGAAAAGCGCAGCATGGCGGAGGGCGGCGGAGGCGTCGTGATTCCAGGATGCCCTGCATGCCGAAAGCGCATCAATACGATGTCACAGTTTCTCGACCATCTCGCCGATCACGTGTTGCCGAGCTTGATTGATCGGCTATTTCCGGGAACGAGCGAAATTTGCCGCAGTCCAGACGAACCGCGATAATTAGGCATGCTGCCGCGCATCCAACCCATCGCGCCGAAACGGATACAAGCTCCGTTTGACCACGACGACTTTGTGTACGAAGTCAAAATGGATGGCTGGCGCTGCCTAGCCTATATCGAAAACGGAGTCTGCCGCCTAATATCGAGAAAACAGAATCAGTACAAGAGCTTCGGACCCTTGAGCACAGCTTTGGCGAAGCTCGCGGTCCAGAATGCCATCATCGATGGGGAAGTCGTTTGCTTGGACGCTGAGGGCAAGAGCGTATTCCTGGACCTGATGCGAAGACGTAAAGCCAACGCGATCCTATATTGCTTCGATTTGCTGTGGCTAAATAACGAAGACCTTCGAAGCCTGCCACTGATCGAGCGCAAACTCAGGTTACGGCAATTAATTCGAGCGAGTCGAAACCGGAGCCTGCTATATGCAAGCCACATGGAGAGGCACGGCGTCAGATTGTTCCAGGCGATATGCCAGCAGGACTGTGAAGGAATCGTTGGCAAATACAAACGAGGCACCTACACGACTGCGCCGACTTCATGGGTAAAAATCTTGAATCCTTTGTATACGCAAAAGCGTGGTCGCCAAGAAATCTTTGAGAACTTCAGGACCAAGACCGAGCCCGCCTCCACAGTCCTGAACAGCCAGTGACACCGCCGTCCAGGTACCGCTATTACATAAGACTGCATGGTAGAATCTGCGCCAACGGAGGCCCCTTCCTACCTTGGGCATGCGCGACATCGAATACGTTGTGGCACTGGCGAAAGCTTACGGCCGTGCGGAGATTACCCTCGATACGCTTCAAGCCGAAATCCATAACTGTACGTTGGACACTGTGGCGTTCGGCGTCATCGCTTTCGATGAAGAGTTCGGCCACAACGCCGCCGCCTCAGCTGAATAGATACGAACCTCTGACCGTGGAGCATCTGTGACTCAACCATTTGATTTGACTTGCCTTGCCCACGGAATGCAGCCTCCGACGCGAACTGGAAGAAACCTCCACGCGGCTCAGGCGAGAAAAGAAACCTCCATCATTTCGAAACGGTTGCTGCTATACGCGCCTGAAGTAACTTCGCAAACTGATGTGAAGCCACGGGCCGACTGAAATAGTACCCTTGCCCCTCGTCGCAGCCCGCGGCTCGAAGAAATGCCAACTGCTCTTGTGTTTCTACGCCTTCAGCGATAACCCTGTGCTTGAGACTCTTGGCCATCCGGATGACCGTGCGAGCGACGATAGCATCGCTTGCATTGGCCATAATATGGTGTACGAACGACTGGTCGAGCTTCAGGGCGTTAATGGGAAATCGAGTTAGATAGCTTAAGCTGGAATAGCCAGTGCCGAAGTCATCGATGGCAAGCCGCACACCGATGGCTTTGAGTTGTTCGAGCGCGGAAACAGTGGACTCGGCATGTCGCATGAGAACGGTTTCGGTTAATTCGAGTTCTAGATATCGGGGATCGAGGTCGGTCTTCTTTAGGGCAGCCCGAACGCCTTCGAGAAAGTGCTCGCTCCGAAATTCCAGCGATGAGACATTGACCGCCACAGGGACGACCGGTAAGCCAGCATCCAGCCACACTCGCGCCTGCCTGCACGCCTCGTGTAGTACCCATCGGCCGATCCCCAGGATGAGGCCGCTTTCTTCGGCGATGGCCAAGAATTGCCCCGGAAGAAGAACGTCACGCTCCGGATGTCGCCATCGTACGAGCGCCTCGACACTCGTGATGGCTCCCGTCTTGAGATTTATCTTCGGCTGATAGTGCAACAAGAGTTCCTCGCGCTCAAGAACATATCGCAATTGGCCTTCGAGGGTGTGATGCTCGACGGCTTGGAGGCTCATTTCCTTCTGGAAGAACTGGTAATTGTCGCGCCCATTTTCCTTGGCGTGATACATCGCCGTATCGGCATTCTTGATTAGCGTGTCGGCATCTTCACCGTTTTCGGGGTATGTGCTTATGCCAATGCTCGCGGTAACGTGAAGACGATGTTCGCCAATGCTGTGGACCCCCTTAACCTCCGTGATAGTTTTTGCGGCACTAATGGCAGCGTCCGCTGCGTGCCAGACTTCTGAAAGCAGGATCACAAATTCATCGCCACCCAGGCGGCTTACCGTGTCTGATTTGCGGACGCAGGCCGATAAGCGTGCTGCTACTGATTGGAGGAGTTTGTCGCCAATGGAATGTCCGAGGGAGTCGTTGATGTGCTTGAAACCATCCAAATCCAAGAACAGCACTGCAACTTGGTTCTGGTTGCGGCGGGCCAGCGAAATTGCCTGGGTAAGCCGGTCGTTCAGCAGCAATCGGTTGGGTAAATCGGTAAGCACGTCATGTTGGGCTAGATGGGACATTTCGACTGACATCGCCCGAGCCATGCTCACGTCATGAAACACGATCACCGCCCCGGTGAGCTGACCATCGCGGTCGTGGATGGGAGCGGCGCAATCTTCGATTGCGCATTCATGTCCGTCTCGTCGAATCAGGGTGCAGTTCGCGGTGAGTCCCACGGTCCTGTTTCCCTGAATCGCCAACTCCATGGGATT
>QHYQ01000433.1 GCA_003224175.1 Acidobacteriota bacterium | reverse complement strand
CGTAGTCTTCCCAGGTAACGTTCTTGTTGCGGCGCGTGGCCTTGATGAACGCTTCGGCCTCGGTGATGATCGGGAAGCGGAGCACCAGGAAAACGTTGGCGCCCAGGTTGGCCACCCGGCTGGCGATGTAGCGGTTGGTGCCCTCGATCAGCCCGACCACCACAATCAGCGTGGAAACGGACAGGATAATGCCCAGAAGCATCAGAAACGAGCGCAGCTTGTGCGCGCGCAGGGTATCCAGCGCCACGGTAACCGGCTCCCGAAACGGCACACGCACCCTCATCGTTCTCAACCTAAGCATAGATACGCGCGATCCGCAAGGGAGGTTGCAAGGAGGCAGCGAGGGCAAGGAGGCAGGCAAAAAAGGCAAGAGGTGCAACCACAGATAAACACTGATGAACGCAGATAAACAAACGGGGGACGCCCCCCATTTTCTGTAAGTGTTGATTTCAGGAGACTTTAAGTCCAATGATTTTGCAAGTGCGGATTCCAGAGGGTTTACAGGGACGTTTTTCGGATGTGCGGATTCTAAAGGGCTTGCCAGCGTGGACGTAAGATGCGTCGGAGGCGTGAGACGCAGCGTCACGGCGTAAGAGCCGGTCGTTGAGACAAGACAGAGCGTCACAGTGTCGGAGTCGGTCGCTTCTGCAAAGCTCTTGGCGGGCTTTGCACCTCATGTTACCTCCGCAGGAATAGCCGTCAACCGGAAAACTGCGCTATGCCAAAGAAAATGCGCAAAACGCGAAGGTGGGCCACATCGTCATCCGGATTGCCAGGCTGGCAATCGCCCAGCGCAGAATTCACCGCATCCTCGAGAAGCCCCAGGTGCTCAGCCATCAGCCAATCTGGGTAACTCGGAGTCGCTGCGGCGCGCTGCTCTGAGCTGACCACGTGAAGATAATACCGCGCCGTGGTACTCGCGCCTGCGTGCCGCAACTGAGCCTGAGCAACTTTCAACGACGCCCCGCTCGAATGCGTGAGACTTCCATGCGCGTGCCGGAAAGCGCGCATCCCGCACTAGACCGGGAATATCGTTTCCTCTTCACCTGTGGTTCCTTTCCCGGAAACTGGGCCCATCTCAGTATCCTAATTCAAGGGTTCACTCCATTTTCCTGGTCAACGCGTCAACGCATTGCTCCATTTCCCAGAACCCGTTTCTGGACCGTAACGTCCCACTTCGGAGAGCAGGACACGCAGTGCTACTCTCAACGAATGCAACAATCAAGTATGTTTCTGGCCGGACTCGACGTTCTAAGTTCGATTGTTGTCAGGTCGCTGCTCTCTTGCTTGTTCAGGCTTTCAAACTCATATAATTTGTCTCGTATTTGTGGATAAAGAGCCTCAATTGCCTGAGTGTTCTTCAGAAAGTCGTTCCTATACTCGGCATCGCTGACTAGCTTGTTGATGTCGAATGCACGCACCATCGAAAGCATCCGCGGGTAACCTGAGCACTTGTCTCCCCCCTCCTCGACCTGCTGCGGTTGAAGCCGAAATAAGCGTTCCACCGTCTTTCTTCTGTCGCGAAGGTCGAAGTCAAATTTCTTATGCTCCTGGCACGTGGATTCCGCGAGCTTGATAAGATTCACAACTTCGTCCAACTCGCGCCGAATGTCTTCTGGGCTGAGGGTAGACCTCTCCAGTCGCGTGCGCAGTGCTGCGAAACGATTGAGGTAAGCGGCTATGGCATTGATGTCCCTATCAGCAATGGAGCGGTGCTCGACCACTACGCCGCGGTACCCGTTCACCGCTGTCTTTCTGTCCCCGATGCATTCGATGAAGTACCAGCAAACCACCGCAATAACCACTGGGACCGCGCCAGTCAAAATCGTCCACCGATTCAGAACCAGGAACTCCTTGAATGCCACGCGCTTGGACTCATTCTTTTCCTTTCCAGCTGGCACTCCTTCTTGCGGTTGCTTCTCTTGCTTGTTTTCCCCTCTTGAATGTTTGCTCATTGGTCCGGATTCGCTCCCCCACCAGCATCGCCGAAAGATTACTCTGCCCGAATCTGCTGTTCAACCGTGCAAGAAACCCCGTACTGTGTCGCCTTTCTGGGAAAGGCGACTATCTGTCGCCCAGAATAGTTGCCAGCGGGCTGGCACTCCTCTTTCGGAGTTTGAATAGTCTTTCAGTGACCCCAACGAAGGCCATTACAAACGCTCTGCGTGCTTCGCTGAGGTCTATGTCTACATTGCTGGCGCCCGTATGTACGACCTCGCCGCGAGCCCTATAGACTGAGCCAACCACTCCTTGAAGACGTTTGTGGCCTGGCATTCCTTCCAGGGCCTTACCCGCTCTTCGTTGGATGACGTCGAACATTCTTCCCCTCTGGTAGTTGTCGGTAAGGAGGACCTCAAACGCGATAGCAAGATTCACGATGGGATCAGGGACGTCACTCGCCGGCCGAAACGATCGACGGAAATACCACAGTGACGAAAGCAGTTTGCGGAAGACACGGGCTCTCGCATCAAGCAGAGAGCGGGAATCATCAAGGGAGAACCTAAGAAAGCCTTGCTCGACTTTTGCTGCGGCCCTGATAACTCTTTCCGCGATCCTGTTACGACGCCACGCGCGTGGGTTCAGTTCGATGTTCAAATCACTTATCTCAGCCAGTGCTGCTTTGGCGACATTCATAGGAACTCGTCTGACTTGCAGCCGACCGGACTTGGTCGGCGTCGTCTCCAGTACAATGTAGTGCTTGATGTCGAGGGTCTCCTGATTGTTGACCCTAGCTGAGCTGAACTGAAAACCGAGGCGCCCAAGCGGCTTTCTCTGCTGCACAGCCGCGAGCATGAAGAGCAATGACGTAGCAACCCTCAATTTTCTCAGCATAAAGAACTGGTTCTCGTAATATGTCCCAGAAAAGCTCCGAGTCTTGAGCGCCAGAATGGGATTCCGCGTCAGCCAAGAAAGTACAGGATGACGCAGGAGGTCCTCCAGGTAGTCGCGGTTGCAAGGGCGACCGTGGCAAAGAATCTTCACCGCGTAATCTACAAACGCCAGAATCCCTTCCTGCGAGTTCGATTGCGGGGCGACGAGCAGACCTGCGTCGTGGACCTCCAAACGAATCCGGGGCTTGGGTATCGAATCTAGCAAACCAATACCGAGTACGCCAAATGAATGCAAGGGATAGAGAACCATACCTGGTCTATGCAAACCCTTCTTCTGGATTACTTTGAGGACGGCACCAATGACGTCTGCTGTGGCTGAGTTCTTCAATGCTTGAAAGAGAAGTTCCTCCAGAACCGTGTTGCCAACAGCAATGTTGCGCGCCCAGAACGCACGGGCGATCGACCGTCTCACTTGCACCATGTGATGTTCGAAACCCCTTAGCAAGGGGTGCGGAGAGGCATCCATCTGAAGAAATAAGTCCTCTAAGTCCTCGAATCCTGTCAGCTCCGACCGCCTCTGAATCAAGAACCGAAGAGAATCGGTAACTCTCCTGGTTTGAATTTCCTTATTCAATCGGATTAGCGAGGGGAGCCGCTTGGTCATGGCATCGGCATTCTAACATTGCGTACGTCCGCGCTCTCCAGACAGCACCACGCCGGGATCAAGCCGGTCGCGGTAGGGATACCCGTTGCCCGGTACCCCCCCAGATCCGTACCTGGGCTGTTCGGGCCGGCGAGCCCTTGGACGGAATAGTGCCCCAGTCCAAACCATACGGCGGTGAGCAGCACGATTGACGTCTTGGTCCACACGCCGGATAACCACCGATTTGAAACTCTCACACTTGATTGGGAATGTGCTGAAAATACTGCTCTTTGTTGATATACACGCGGCTTGAAGGGATTTCCGCCGATACGTTCGGTTCGACGTAGCGCATTTCCTCGACGGTGCCGCGTACCTCTGAACCGCACACCTTACATGTAATACCGGTAGTGGATGGCTGGCTCCTTTCCCTTTGCCATCTTGAGGATGTCACCGACGCGCCGCGAAAACGCGAGAGTAATCGGGTCCCGGCAGCTGAAGGCGGCCGTGTTCCAGTTTAGCTTTGTGAGACGGAGCAAATCCGCAGCGGTTTCGCCGAGCGAGATTGAGCCCCAGTTCTCCGTGACCTCGATAGGCTGCGGAATGCGGAATCCCGGATAACAGCGTAGAAAGGGTACATAGCCCATGGTATAGATCAGACCGAGTTTTCCCCCGTAGTCACCTACGGTGCCTCGAAGTACAGCTTTGGTTCCGGGTCTGAGGCAAAACACTCCGCGCCGCGTAACCGTGACAAGGTTATAATGCGGGACACTTTGAAGTGCCTCTTCGAAGCCGTTTCGTTCATTTTCGGTGTATCGCGAGGTTTTGTGGATGACCACCTTCCTCGGTGGGCCACCTACCTGTTGGCTGTAAACCTCCAGGACTCTAGCGAGAAGCCTCTGCGCTTGTTCTCGGTCGAGGTGAGGAGCCTTCTCACGCTGGACTCTAGGATCCCACTCAAAGCTGTCGCCCCGGAGTACGAATCCTTCCCCACGGTCGGTAAATGCCTGTGCGATGCTTGTTCGGACGTACGGTGATCGAGCTTCATCCTCGTGAAAGAATGACACCCCCACGAAGCACGAGCCTTCCATTGCGTCGCCCAGTCGCCACGGGATGATGTCTGACTTGTACAGGAGCGCCACACTCAGATTCCATGCGCGAGTTGCAAGGTCTTGAACTCTTTTGGTGCCCGCCAGCGTTCGGTACCAGATGAGCTGCGTGGGAAGCAAGTCTAGACAGGCCGCCTTGAGCCCTCGACGAAAGCTACGCGCTGTTTCTGCGGGCAACTCCTCCTCGTCATCGTGCTCATCCACATCTGCATGCTCCCTCTCGTATTCCGCGATACCAGTTCGGCAGAGGTCTTCCAGCTTCTCAGACATCGCGCAAATCACTACATCCGGCGCGGGGTCAAGTT
>QHYQ01000432.1 GCA_003224175.1 Acidobacteriota bacterium | reverse complement strand
ATCCGTCGTTCTGCAAGAAGGGATCGAGCGTTCCTTCGGCCGAAATTACTCCGGTCGAGCGCTCCGGCCGGCAACTGGAGATGTACGACCCCGCGACCAAGAAGACCGACATGATCGACACCTGCTTCGGTACGCACCACCTCCTCTTCGCCATGGATGCGAATGACACGCTATGGACAAGCAGCGGTGGCGGCGGCGGAGTCGTGGGCTGGCTCAACACCAAGATGTGGGATAAGACTCACGACGCCCAGAAATCGCAGGGCTGGACGGCGCTGGTGCTGGACACCAACGGCAACGGCAAGCGCGATCCCTACGCGGAAGGCGAGCAGAAGGTCACGACCGCGCCCAGCGGCGAAAGCTTGGGCACTTCAGAAGCTGTGAATACCATCGCCGACTTGACTCATGATACCCGTCTTAACGCCGCTTTTTACGGGATCGGGATCGGCCCGGACGGGATGGTTTGGGGCACGGTGTTGGGTTTCCCTGGTGGGCTCGCGCGCTTGAATCCAGGCAAGAATCCCCCGGAAACCGCCTTGACGGAATACTACGAGGTGCCTTGGAACGATCCGAAGGCCCCTGTGTGGGGATTTTCTCCCCGCGGAATGGACGTCGGTAGCGACGGCATCGCCTGGGTAGCATTGGCCAGCGGACACCTTGCCAGCTTCGACCGGAGCAAGTGCAAAGGGCCGCTCAATGGGCCGAAAGCTACGGGACGGCAGTGTCCGGAAGGCTGGAGCCTCTACCAGACGCCGGGACCAAAGTTTAAGAATGTGACCGACTCCGGCAGCGCCGACTCCCACTACTACGTTTGGGTGGATACGTTCGATACGTTGGGACTGGGCAAAAACGTACCCATTATTACCGGCAACTCGTCAGATTCGCTGATAGCCCTAGTGAACGGGAAGTTCGTGGTCATGCGGATTCCCTATCCGATGGGTTTCTTCGCCAAGGGCATGGACGGCCGCTTCGACGATACAAAAGCTGGCTGGAAGGGCAAGGGAGTCTATACGACCTGGGGAACGCGTACGCCGTTCCACAGCGAGACAGGGAAAGGGACGCTTCCGAAGGTCGTCCACTTCCAACTGCGACCCAATCCGTTGGCAGATTAGCGGCAAGTGAGTTGTTGACAAGAAAGGCGCGCCTCTTGGAAGCTGCACTGGCTTCAGGTCAAAGCCGCGCAGCCCGAGGAGGCGCCTTTGCGAAGCGGGGATCTCGTCGCAGCTGACTATTCGCGCTGAGCTCGGCTAACCTGAGTGTCCGGCGCGAGCCGGGCTTTGATCCACGGCAGGATTATCTCCTCAAAAATCCTCGAATTGGGCCACTCTTCGGACCTGCCGGTGTGCCCGCCGTCCGGATTCACCCAGGCTTCTTTGGCTGAACCTCCTGATTGGAGCAGGGCATAGAGATCGGCGATCGGAACTTGCGTATCTTTCACGCCGTTCACGATCAGCATGGGAACCGCAGGCTTGCCGAGGTAGCCTTCCGCTTTCAACGAAAGGCGAGGGCCATAAGCGAGAAATTCGTCTAGAGTCTTCACTCCGTAGATCGCGGCGCGCGCCGGGAAGAGGTCAAACAGGTATTCATCGGTATTGAGCCCCGACTTCTGCCATTCCGGCGTGAAATATCCGTCCACCGGACCGCCCTGTATGACAGCTCCGCGAATGCGCGCTCGCTCGATGTAAGCAAGTTTGGCCGCCCAATAGCCGCTCCAGCTAATGCTCCGGACCAAAATGCGTTTGCTGTCTATTTCAGACCGCGTCGCCAGGTAGTCAAGGATGTTTGAGAACATTCGCTCGGCCCCCACATCAACTTTAATCGGCGCCTCACCCGTGCCGGGCATATCTACGGCAAAAAAGCCGATGCCGTTACGCAGTAGAGCAGCGTCTCCCTGAGCGCTCTCTTCCTTCCGCGAGTCGAGTGCGCTGATCGTGAGGACCAGAGGCGCGGGACGAACGCCGTTTGGCAACCGCAGATATCCAACAATTTCTTTGCCCTCGAATGGGATGCGCACCGTTTCCATGGGCGGGTCCAGGAAGCGCGCATAACTTCGGAACGCCGCCAGAGCCTTCTCATAAGCCTTTACCTTGCCCGGCGAATTCGGCGTAGGCCAGCGGGCGAAGGAATAGTAGCGCCATGCCAATAGATAATCCTGCTGCGCCTTGGATTTGTCGCTGGATTCCTCTGTTGCGGCGCGATTTGCATAGCGATCGCCAATCGCGCTCCACGCGACGGCCCATTCATCGCGATCCAAGCTATGGATGCTCGCAAGCGCCTCACGCGCATCCTCTGATTTGAGCCCCCCTGCGGGCGCAACATTCCGATCGACGCGCTTTTGTGTTTCGGCCTTGAGTTCTTCGAGAGTTCGCGGTCCGCTGCTCTGTGCAAATATCCCGGTACTTGCCAAGAGTAAGAGAATGACGCCCGTCGCCGCATTTCGCAGAGGGATTCTCGATTCCAGGTTGCGCATCGCAGCCTCCTTGAACAGCCGCTGGTGAAAAATCAAGGAGAGGAATTTGACTCACTTCCGTCTGTTATCAGCTTTTATCACGCCCTTTGTCAATCTCCGAAGAGTCCGCCTTGGTATTGCTGAAGCCCCTGCCAGATCTGTGCCAAAAACTCACTCTAGAATCTAACGGGCGAGGCCAAGAAGCCATTCTCCAACCTTCACCCAATTGCCTGATAAGGCGACTAGGTGCTGCGAAAGAGCCAACAGTTCACTATGAACCACCATTGCCCCTCTTGATCATTGATGCTGGCTCCCCCGCCTCAATAGACTGAGAACATGTCGTACCGCACCGGTACACGCCAGCTCAGGTGAGGGCACCGGATGAGACGCAAGCGGCTTGGCGAAGTTCTCCATGAGCGCGGCAAGATATCCGCGAAAGACCTCGAGAAGGCTCTAGAAGAGCAGCAAGAGAAGCTAAGCCATCTCGGCGAGCTGCTACTCGAACGCGGTCTTGTTGGTAAGTCGGATCTCATTGCCGCCTTGGAAGAGGTGTCTCTCGTCCCTTACGTCGATATCGCCAAGACTCCCGTCGACCCCGCCACTCTAGCGCTCATTCCTCGCGAAGTTGCCGAGCGGCTATGCGTTCTGCCGATTCGCCGCGATCTTTCCCGTTTGGTGGTGGTGATGTCCGATCCGCGCAACACGTCCCTGCGCAAGGAACTCGGCTCGATTACCGGCATGGCCATTTCGCCGCGTCTCGCCTTTCGTGCGGAATTGCGTGAGGCCATTGCGCATCACTACTCGCAGCTTTCTACGGAAGTAGCGGCCGAAACCGTTTCCGTTATCTCCGCCGATTCCGCGGAGGAAATGGAATTCGTTTCCACCAGTACCCGTCAGGCCAATAAAGAAGCCATTGCCGAGGCTCAGGCTGAGCTTCGCAGCCAGAAAACTCCTGCCGTGCGCCTGGTTTCGGAAATCATCCGCGCCGCTATGGAGAAGCGCGCCAGTGACATCCATATTGATCCTCGGCTCAAAGATACTGTCGTTCGCATTCGTATCGATGGCGTGCTGCGCGATTTCCAACACGTGCCCCGCGCGATTCAGCATTCCCTTGTTTCGCGGATAAAGATTCTTGCCGACATGGATATTGCGGAGCATCGTAATCCCCAGGACGGCCGTTTCATGATTTCGACCAAGAATCGCTCGCTCGATCTGCGCGTTTCCACTCTTCCCACGCAGTATGGCGAGAAGGTCGTGATCCGTCTGCTGGAGCCAAGCGCTCCGCTGCTGAATTTCACGGAGATTGGCTTTGCGCCCAGCATTGTGGAGGGCCTGCAGCGGTTGCTCTCGCTTCCGCAAGGTCTCATTTTGGTGACGGGGCCGACCGGTTCAGGAAAATCCACGACGCTCTATTCCGCGCTGAACTTCTTGCGCAAGCCTTCGGTTAACATCGTGACCGTGGAAGATCCGGTGGAGTATGCGCTGCCGGGAATTAATCAGGTTCATGTCAATACCAAAGCGGGTCTGACCTTTGCCAGCGTCCTGCGCTCGATGTTGAGACAAGATCCCAACGTGATCATGGTCGGCGAAATCCGCGACCAGGAGACGGCGGAAATCGCCCTAAAGGTTGCCCAGACTGGCCAGCTCGTTCTGTCCACTCTGCACACGAACGACAGCGTCTCCGCCATTGTGCGCCTGCTGGATCTCGGAGTGCCTCCCTTCCTGATTGCCTCTTCTGTGATAGGCGTGCTCGCTCAGCGCTTGGTTCGCAAACTCTGCGCTTGTCATTCCGTTGAGCCGATGACTGCGGACCTTTCCACGCGCCTTGCCGAAGCCGGCCTGCCCGCCGCGCGGCAAGATATTCGTATTCCCGGAGCATGTGGAGTCTGCGATCGCACCGGGTTCAAAGGGCGCACGGCAGTGGCCGAGCTGCTGATAATCAATGAAGCTATTCGCGCCATGATCCGTGCCGGCGAAAGCACCGACGCCATACGAGAGTTGGCGCGCCTGCGGGGCATGCGCCTGATGCACGAAGATGGCCTTGATAAGGTGAAGATGGGCCTCACCACATACGACGAGATCCTGCGCATCGTCCCTTTTGAAGCCGTTGCGCGCGCTCTGTGCGCCGCCTGTGGCCAGCAACTCCACGCCGAATTTCAATTCTGCCCCTTTTGCGGGGAGCGCCGATCCACCACGCGGTCGGAGACCCCTAAACTCGAGCGAGAAGGAGCCTTGCTGCCGTGAGCTCGCGAAAAACTCAAGAAGATCATATCGGAGTGGAATTTATCGGACTCGATCCGGAATATGTACACGCCATCGAGGAAGAGATTGCTGGAACGCCCGTAATCGGCTAGCCGTTCATCTCACCTCACTGCCCCGTCCTCCCCAGCAATCGCCGATTTAGTCCTAAGTAGAAACTTTCTACGGCGTCCTAAATGTCCATGATGCGCCCCAAAGGCGCTTTTGCCTTTACTGTGACACGCTGCGATTTCGCCGCGGCGGGGCCCGTCTGCAGTTTCACTGGCGCCGGCGTCATCTCTGGCGCCTTGACCGACGTCAGGGCGATCGGAAACTCCATGCGAAACGCCGTGCCTATCCCAGGCATGGCTTCCACAGATATGCGGCCGCCGTGATCACTAACTACCGTCTGTATGGTTGCCAGGCCCAAACCGGCTGCGTCCACTTTGGCGGCATACGGCACTGCCGCCCCTGCCGCTTCCCCGCCTTCGAGTCCCGCACCCGTGTCCGAAATCTCTACGCGTACGATTCCGTTCTGCTGGGCCGTACGAACGGTCAGAGTGCCGCCCATGGGCATGGCATTGAGCGAATTCGCTATCACGTTCTCGAAGCCCTTGTACAACAGCTCCGGGTCGCCCCAAACCTTGGCTGCATCTTCATCCAGCAGAAGCTCAGGTTTCACTGGCGGCCGCCCACGCGCATGAAACGCCGTTTCAAACGACTTTACGACCGCGCGCACCACGTCGTTGGCGTTCACTGCCTGCATGCGCGGCTGACGCATCTTGGCAAAGTCGCTGAATCGCGCAATGATCTCCTTCAGATTCTCCATCTCCGCATCTGCCATCCCCATGGATTCGAGGAAAATCTCATCGAACCGCTCCGGCGTTTTTTCGCGCGCCCGCGACAAATTTTCGAGCGTAAGCTGCAGCGAGAAAAGCGGCACCTTCAATTCCAAGGCAAAATTCCGGGCCAGCTCGCGCCACGCCGCCACGCGCTCGGCTTGCAGCAGCCTCTCGCGTTTTCCACTCAGTTGCGCGGCCATGTGATTGAAGGCGCGGACCGCTCGTCCCGCCTCGCCTCGCGCACGTCCGTCGGCCTTCGCCTTCCAGTCCCCGGCGGCAAGCTCACGCGCCGCCTTCTCTAGGCGTTCCAGTGGCCCGCTCACCTGCGCCGAAATCGACCACGAAAAGATCAGTACAAGAAGAATGCCGGCGGCACCGATCACGGATCCCGCGTTGCGAATGTAGTTCGATGTCTTCACGATAGCATCCTGCGCGCTGCCCACCAGCA
Source organism: Acidobacteriota bacterium (assembly GCA_003224175.1). GTDB lineage: Bacteria > Acidobacteriota > Terriglobia > Acidiferrales > UBA7541 > Palsa-189. Next base: position 745 of record QHYQ01000432.1, on the reverse strand, counting down.
CCATGGCCAGCAATTCGCTGTTTCGGCCGGTTAGCGGCAGGGCCATGAATTTCTCTGCCCCCGCCAGGCCCCTCGCGGCAGGAATCTCATACTCGCCGGCGCGCGGTTGCTTCTGCATCGATCCGATGAGGCTTGCGAATCGTTCGGGCTGTTCCGCCGGCCCTGCGGAATCCAGCAACGCTTCCGGCACAAAAGCCGCTTCCAGGTTGCGGTAGAACATGACGCGCATGCCTGCTGGGATCACCAAAGCCTGCAGAAAATCGCTGTCCAGCCTTCTGCCGCCAATCAGGTACAACTTCTTCTCGCCGACGTTCACGGTGCGCACAGACAGCAACCCTAACTCGACTTTGTCCGGCAATTCGACCCTGGCCAGGAATGCCCCGTGCTGATTCCAGTCGCTCTGATGCGTCACCCAATCGTTCTTGAAACCTGTCCGCGCCGGCCATTGCGCCGAAGAGATCAGCGTGCCGTCGTCACCGACCATTTCGAGGAAATCGAGCTGCCGCGAAGTCGCGATGCCCTGCGCGTCATGTGCATATAAGGAAGGATCCGCCTGCGGGCGGCTCAGATCGATGGCCATGCGCAGAGTTCCCTCGGCCTCGGCGATGCCTTCGAGCGCGTAGACCACCTCAGCGCCGCGATGTGCGAATTCACGCCGGAATTGCGTGACCAGCGTATCGGAGTGTTGCTTTTGCTCCTGCTCGAACTGCCGCAGTACAAAGCGATCCACTCCCCACGCGAGAAC
>QHYQ01000431.1 GCA_003224175.1 Acidobacteriota bacterium | reverse complement strand
TCAAGCTGAATACTAGAAGGTATTTCAAATTCCCTTAATATCGGTCGGCACACCCTCTACACGTGAGAGAAATTCCCATACAACCGGAGGCCGAACGCAGACGAGTGCCGCGCTATTCATTTAAGGCGGCGTCGGTAATAACTGAGATAGGGTCTCCACGGATAGTTGTTGCGCCCACCAGTGAATTGAGCCGCTTTGGCTGCTTCGTCCAAACGCCAAGCGCATTTCCCCAAGGGACCAGAATCCATATCGAGATGGTGCAGGAAGGAACCACGTTCGTAGCATTCGGCAACGTGGCTTACGCCACAGGCGAAGGAATGGGAATTGTGTTCAGTACAGTTGAAGCCAACAATCAGGCAATTCTGGAAAAGTGGTTGGTCGAATGAGAAACCCTCGCTAGCGCAGGGCTGCCGCGCGGCTACCCGGCCTTTTGTGTTTCGGTATATGTGTTTTGAGATAGAATCGCCGCCCTATGGAGGAACGAGTCAATGACAAAACGCACCGGATTCTTGCAGCTTGAGGAAATACCTCTGAACAAGGTGGGCTTGTCCATACGGGCATACGGCACGAAAAAGAATTATGTGGGCCGCGTGGAAATCAATCACGCGGGGTTAGCCGCTTTTACTGGGCCGAAAGGTAAGAAATGCGTTGCGAATCTAAGTTGGGAAAGGCTGTTCGCCACGTTATCGAATCATGTGAGGAAAGCGCCGGTCCGCTGACTTGCATTAAAGGTCGTGCCCCTTCATCAATCGAGCAAGATCTTCCGCTCCTCGGTTGCGGATTCTGTCACCGCCGATTGAATCTCGGGTCCGGCTCGGCCGCACCGCTCCTAAAATCTTGACGGAAATAGCTGCGGGGCTCTGAGTATGTCGTCATTGTTTGTGGGCGGCAGTGGCATCAGCACTCGGACTGACCTCACCGTGACCTTGTCTTTCGCAGCATCAACGTGCGCTCGGATACTTACGCGGTGTCTAGCATGGCGTTTGAGAGCATTGGGATTCGTGACGGTCCAGATTTTCTGGTCGCTCTCGGCAATAAAACTTTTCTCGTCAAGGCTAATCGTACCCGTAATGGTCGCTGATTTGGAAGCGGGGACGGTCGGTGGTTTCGTTTGCGGATTCGCTCTCAGGGATGCTCTCCATTCGTGCGTGCGCCCGCTGTAAATACGGAAAACGGATTGGGATTTCGGGCCGGGGCCGCAAGGTTCCGACCTTTTTTGTTGCCGCTGACTCGTCAATACCCCTTCCGGTACCTTGTGGAAATCCGGCGTTGGCCCTCGGGCGCGAGGATTCGGAAAATGGATGCGGAGGCGAGGCGATGCCGACTCAAGTAAAGGTGCGACTCACGCTTGCAGACACATCGCGGACAAACTGAACAACGGTGAGCCTGTGCTGCCGGATTTTAGCGGCAGAATGCAGCCGGGAGAACGGGCAGCGACGTGCCGGTTGTGCGCCGAATACCTCTACAGCCTCGCATCCAAAGTCTGAGCGAATCACCAAAAGAACATCCAAAGCAAGGCAGCAGCAATAATAAGCATGCCGAACCTGCGCATTCCTATGACACTCCGCTCAGTGACCGGGCGATGCCACCAGAACAGCCGCAAAATTTGATGGGGAAATGCCACCAATGCAATTCCCAATCCCAACCAAACCACGCCGAGAAGATTACTGCTCATAGCTCGTACTAGACCTAGGAGACTCAAAGTGCAAGACCCAAATACAGCCGCTCCACGTGGAATTCAGGGAGTCGGCTGCGCCACTAGGTCCTGGTCTGAATGGAATGGGAGCGTTTGGTGCTAGAATCCGCCGCAGCGGAGGAGCCCACCCGCTAGACCGAGAGGAGGCGCACATGCAGCACACACTCGACGCGCTCATACGGCAATTTGAGCGGGGCAGACTAACGCGACGACAATTAGTTCAGGCATTACTGGTAGTCGCTGCCTCACCTGCGCTAGGACAGGACCGTCCCGCGGGTGCATTCCGGGCCACGGGCATTGATCACGTCCAGATTACGGTCACCGATCTGAAAGCAACTCAGCAGTTTTACGAGAAGCTGTTCGGGGTGACGACCACCTCTCCCAATCCAACGCAATTGAGTCTTGGACTCGGGTCGGCGGGCAATTCCATCAGCGTGCATAGTGAAAGCGGCCCAATTAAGCCGATTGACCACTTCGGGATTGCCGTCGAAGACTTTTCCACGGAAGCAGCCCTTGCGACCGTCAAGCGCGTTGTGCCGGGTATGAAAGCGGAGAAGAATGGAACATCAGTTTTTGTGATAGGGCCGGATGGTGTTCGCGTCCAAATTGTGCCTGCAAGGAAGTAAAGGGAGTGCTCCGGCCACGGCGGCGTTAGCTGTAGAATCGCGTGACACCTGGCGATCAGTCGGATAGGTTCAAGGAGTCGGCGTGATCGGCGCGATTGCTGGCGACATAATCGGCTCAGTTTACGAGTTTCGTCCGATCAAGACGAAGGATTTCCCGTTGTTTAGCCCGTTCTGTGACTTCACCGATGACACCGTGCTCACCGTTGCTGTCGCAGACGCGATCTTGACGGGTCGCTCGTATCTTGAAGCGGTCCGCGAGATCGGCAGGCGCTACCCTGATGCCGGATACGGCGGCTTCTTCTATCGGTGGCTCCATTCGAAAGACTCGCGCCCCTACAACAGTTGGGGCAATGGTTCGGCTATGCGCGTGAGTCCAATTGGGTTTGCATTCCAAGATGAGGAGAGCGTCTTGAAGGAGGCAGCCCGGACTGCCGAGATCACTCTCTCCCCCGATCTCTGGGACATCACCGAGAAATTCTCCGCGAAGTACGGAATCAAGAAGGACGAACCGAGAAGTATAGGTGGAACCGCCGATTGAATCTCGGGTCTGGGTCTCCAGCCATTTTGTCTTTCTCATGGCCGGGTCAAAAGGTTCTGACCTCTATTTTTTATGCTGAATTCCGGCGACACTACACTCGTCGCCGACGAGTCCTTAACTGGGCTCCTGTGTTAATTCACCTCAATGGATCGGAATATCTAGCGTTATGGAAAAACCTTACCGCGATGTCCTGTGTGATGTTGCTCTACGGGCCACAGAGTATCTCCAACTAATACAAGAACGACCTGTCAGACCGTCACAACAAGCGATTGATGATTTAATGGAGTTGGGCGGTCCGTTGCCGGAGCACGGGCAAGATGCCCGCACGGTCATCAAACTCCTAGATGAAAAAGGATCGCCTGGCACGGTCGCAACACAAGGCGGAAGATTTTTCGGATTCGTAGTGGGAGGAGCATTGCCTGCTACCGTTGCCGCCCACTGGCTGGCTGACGCTTGGGACCAGAACGCATGCTTATATGAACTCTCTCCTGTCGCGGTGCAATGCGAAGACATCGTACTGCCCTGGCTGGTTGACTTGCTGCGACTTCCAAACGGGTGCGGTGGTGCCTTCGTGACGGGAGCGCAGATGGCAAACTTCACGGCACTAGCTGCCGCACGCCACGCAACTTTACTGGATGCCAACTGGAACGTAGAGGACGACGGGCTCTTCGGCGCTCCACCGATCACGGTTGTTGTCGGTGAGGAAGTACATGTCACCGTGCTCAAGGCGTTGGCGATGCTTGGCCTCGGTCGCAATAGGATTGTCACAATTCCAACTGATGCACAGGGGCGGATGCGGGCGGATGCTCTTCCTCGTCTTTCGGGACCAGCTATTGTGTGTGTTCAGGTCGGAAATGTGAACACTGGTGCATGTGACCCTGTCGGCGCAATTTGCGACGCCGCGCATCAGCAACGCGCTTGGGTCCACGCGGATGGTGCATTCGGTTTGTGGGCGGCTACTGCTCCCACCCGATGTCACCTAACGGAAGGGGTCAGCGCCGCAGATTCTTGGGCGACTGATGCGCACAAATGGCTCAATGTGCCACAGGACAGCGGAATAGCAATCGTTCGTAACAAAAGACACCTAAGAGACGCCATGGCGATTACCGCTAGCTATCTTCACCCCGGAGAGCGGCGCGAACCCATGCAGTATGGCCCGGAGTCTTCACGCCGGGCGCGAGCGGTGGAAATCTGGGCTGCGCTCAGAAATCTGGGTCGCCAAGGAGTTGCCGATCTGGTCGAACGAACTTGCCAGCATGCGATGCGATTTGCGGATCGGTTGCGATCAGCGGGGTTCGAGACTCTGAATGAGGTCGTACTGAATCAAGTGCTGGTTTCTTTCGGAGAGCCGGATACGACCAAACGCATCATCGACGCGATTCAACGCGATGGCACGTGTTGGTGTAGTGGGACGATCTGGAAGGGGCGTACCGCCATGCGCATCAGTGTTTCTTCGTGGGCGACCACTGACACTGACGTGGATCGCAGCCTGGATGCAATCCTAAGAATTGCGAAGCAGGAAGCCGCTTAGTCCCGCTAAAGGATTTATCGTTTACTCTCCACAATCCATAACAAAAAGATGAAGGCGTTAGCAATTTCAATCGCCCATGCAGCCTGGGAGCAGCCACACTGTATAGCGCGAGCCCGGCGACCGTTGCCGGAGCAATGGCCGCCGCTGTGATTCTGAAGTTACAGAAGCCTTCGGTGCGTCCTCACGCCCATCCATTCGGCATAAGGCTGGAGGTTTAACAGCGGCGTCCTGCCTCGCAATTGCTTGCAAAAGGTTTCCTGCCTGCTTTGCTCGCTCGCAAAATGTGGAGGGTGGCCTGTGGGAGTGCGAGGTACTAAGGGAATGCCGACATCCATTTCCAGGATTGCGAGCGCCTGTTTCGTCGCGGCCGTGTTGAGGTTCATTGTCTTAGCAAAATCATGGGCGGTCCAACTAGTGATTCCCCGCGTCTCCTTAAGGAAACTGAGTAACGCCGCAGCCGGAAGCGAAGGCTTCGTCAGTTGTGATTGGGAACGGCTCTCAGGTTTTGGATTTCGCGCTAGTTTCAGAGCCATCTCTAATTAGACTCGTTTGGAATATGCGCAACATGGGCCGCTTCCATTTGTGTCCGCGAGGGCAACGATGCTCCAGAATCCATATCAATGAATCACGGCTACGCGCTCACCGACTTTCACACATTTTGTTTTGTTTCCTCGGCTGCGGATTCTATCACCGCCGATTGACTCTCGGGTCGCGCCGGGCGCAAGGTTCCGGCCTTTACTTTTTGGGTGGAATAATTGCGACGCCTGATGAAACGCGATGGCATTCTTCCCGCCCCTTAGAACTTACAGGTATATTCGCGTAGCTGGTCCGTGTTCACTTCCCGTGCCCGAATCTTGATTTGGTCTTCCCCATCGGGACGCGCTGGATAAACGGTGTTCGCAAGGCTGTACAGACTTACGCCGCATTCGAAGTAGATAGCGCGTGATTCAGACGTTTTCCGTGATTCGAGCACGCCGCTACCTCTGGTGACGACGCCTGAAAATAAAGTGGATCGGATGCGCTGAGCGGTTATCACCCTCAAGGCCAGCGGCGATTCATCTTGCACTTCAGGTGAACGGCTTTTTAGATTGTAGGATTGCCCGGAGGAAAGAAAATAGTACGGCTTGCCATCGTGAATTTTTCCATCGTGAATTGTCACTTGGCCGCCTACAACGAAAAATGAATCACCATGCACTACAATGGCCGTGTCTTGATCGATTCCGATTCCAAGCAAATCACGATGCTCAGCAATGACAGGATCGAGGTCGTGTTCGCGTCCCCTATTCACATGCTGGTCTATGGCCGAGTTGGGTAGCAACCCAAAGCCTACAGTGTGCCCCGGCGAAACCATGATGCTGTTGTCATCGTTCGGCGCGCCGCGCACAAGAAATGATCCCTGAATCGTCGCGCCAGCGGAACCACCGCCCACTACTCCTCCCCGCGCCAAGAGCGCTTTAATTTCGCGCTCCACCGCAGTACCGAGATAAGCGTCAGCGAGCCGGTATTGTCTCCCGCCGCCAATCCACACGCCAGACGCTCGGCGCAACGGTTCGGCAAATCCCGACGAGTTTGCAAGAACACGATCTCTGGTGTGAAGGACTGTGACATTCTCCACATCCACATCGAAAGCCCGTGCCATTTGTGCTCGGTACTGATCGGGATTGAAGTCTCTTTCATCGGCGGTTGGTATCACGACAAAATTCACGTTCGGGCCGCCAGCCAAAGTCACAAAACGTTCTGTCGTTTCGTTCGTTACGTTCCCGCCGCCTTGAATCACCAGCCATCCCTTCGCCGGACCGACGGTTGGCGCGTTGTCATAGTCTGTTGCCGCTAGGACGGAGACAAACATAAAAGTTAACAGACTTAAAGATGTGTAGCGCACGTTGCCCCTACTGAGTGGTGGGCTTCTTTGGAATAGCCGGGCTTCGGTGGGTAACTCACGGCTGACTGACGCCGCGCCAGGACCACTGCACCCGCGGCACCACCCACAACCTTCAATGCGTGCGCGACCAGGTATTGCCACGGTTCC
>QHYQ01000430.1 GCA_003224175.1 Acidobacteriota bacterium | reverse complement strand
ATAGCCACCCGGAAAGGATATTAGCCCCTTCTCCCTTTAAAGTCGCCCGCCCTAAAGACTAGGCTCAGATGCGCTTTTACGATACTGTGTCGGGGCTTGGCAGAAACAATTTCAGGCATGACGCCTAGGGATGGACAAACAAGTGAAACCAGGAGTTCTGCGAATGCGACAAACAGTGCGGGCACGAGTGGTCGTCATTGGCACATTAGCGCTTATGTCTGCTGTCGGCGCGGCGGCAACGGCTAACGCGCAGGTCACGGTCGGCGGTCACGTTGGTTTTGTCATTCCGTGGGTTACTCACGCAGGGGGCCAAACAACAACCATCGCGGACCGGTTTCAGATTGGCTTCCCAATCGGTGTGACCTTCAAGGGACAAGGCCGCATGGCGTTGGACTTAGAGATGGTTCCGTCGATCGCAAGCAGGCCACAAGCCGTTAGCCTAACGGTTGATCCAGGAGTTGTCTGGGGCTTGTCTCGCGGCTTTGCGGTAGGGATCCGGATGGCGTTCGACGTCAATTCATCTCAGTTTGGATTCATCCCCCTTATCAACAAGGGCTGGAACTTCAAACAGCCGAAAGGCATATTCAAGCGATACTTCGTTGAAGTAGACCTGCCATTCAAGTTCAATCGTCCGCCTGGCGGGCCCAGCACCAATCCGTTTACTTTCGCGACGCACTTTGGCCTAGGCTTCTGAGTTAGGCCAAACGCCACTACCGCACTAACTAACTTCTCTGAGCAAACACTTCCTGCCAGCTAGTTAGAGCGAAGCGGACGCCTCGAAATTCTGCCTCACAACGAAGACGACGCGTGAAGTGCCGCTGTCTTTGTCCCATGTATCTTCGACATCGGCTAAGGGTACAACTTTGGTTTCGATTTTCAGCTTGCCGGGCACCACGGCTTGCAGCACACCGCTAATCGCGCCGACCAAACGTTTGAGGGGGATACTTCCGATGCCGCTGCCCATCAAGACGAGCGCGGACGAGCGCAAGGCAGCACTTGGCAAAACAATGTTGCCGCCGCTGAGCGCTCCGATCTGAACGAAACGGATGGGCACTGCATCCTTGCCTGCTTTGGCCGCCGCCATAATCAGGGTTTCGGCGCTTGGCCCCCAGAGATAGTCGAGGACGACATCGACGCCTTCGCCGCCAAACTGCTCCTTGAACGCCGTCTCCAACTCCTTTGGGGATCGAGCAAGCGGGACGGTTGCGTCCGCACCGATAACCTTCAGTTGTTCCAGAGCTTCAACGTTGCGGCCAGTGGCGATGACTCTCTTCGCTCCGATGTACTTGGCGATTTGCACGGCCAGACGTCCTGACGTTCCCGTGGCTCCGTTGATCAGCACGTTCTCCCCAGCAATCAGATGTGCCCGTTCCTTGAACGCAGCCCAGGAAGACATACCCGGAATTGCTATTGCAGCAGCGGTGATGTCATCCACATCCGGCGGAAGCGGAATGCACTGATCCATCCTCACCGCGACCTTTTCGGCCATGCCGCCGAACGGCTCTTCGGGCAACACGAAATAAACGCGTCGGCCATCCTGAGTCCGGCCAACACCGTCGATACCAACGACGGCAGGAAGACTGCCAGGAGAGGTGTGATGGGAACCCGAAGCGCGGCTTTTCGTGACGTGGCTTAAAGCGGACGCGGTGACGACAACCAATTCTTCGTCAACGTGCGGCACGGGATCGTCAAAGTCTGCGAACAAGGGCGTCCTGCCCGGTTTCGTTATGACCGCGGCTTTCATTTGATTTCCTCTTTTCTTCCTCGATGTGCCTCGCTGGACGAAGATCGGCCCATTTTTTGAAAGCCCGCTAGTCTAGTACGTTTGCGGCTTTCATGTGGCGCAGGTGGGAGCCCACAGGGAGAAGAATGCCCGCCCGGGATGCGGAGGGCATCGGTTGAGTTATTTGTTTGGCTTTGCCGGTTTCGTTTGTTGCTTGGATGGCTTCGGGGAATTGTACGCGCCGCTCTTGTTAATGAATTCTTCGTTGTAATCGGCATTGTCCGCGCATATGAATTCCTCAATGTTCCAGGTGGGACGCAGCTTGAAGTTTCGATAACCCGACCAAGTCTTCGTGTACGTTTTGGGATCGTCGATCGTAATGTTGATTTCCAAGGCGTCAGAGCTAGGGCGCCGAATGCGTTCGATTACGTGCAACTGGTCAGAATGTGGAAGACCTCCGCGATCGATCCAGGTCTTGTCGTTGAAACCGATGGTGTCGATGACGAGCGTGTCTCCCTCGTACCGACCAATGGAGTGCCCCATCCAGGTAAGATCCGGATCCTTAGGGTGCTGGCGCCCATCGGTGAAGATTTGGCGCATATGGTGATCGAACTCGAACAATTGAATCACCCGCCCAGGGGTCTCGACGATCTCGAATAGAAAGGGTTGAATATAAATACGTGGCACCCCAGGCGGGAGACATCCGACATCCTTACCGGTAGTCGGATTCACGTAGTCGGTGGAATCGTCAACAGCCCTGGGCCCGTAGGAAGGCTTCGCGGAAAGGTATCGCTGCTTTCCCCAAGAAGTCATCGGAGGAATATTCGGACTGAAGGAATAAGTGGCCCACGGAAGGCCGGGCATGTTGGCCTCCCAAACTCCAGACAAGTCCAGTGACGGGGTTCCTGCCGGACGCTTTGCCGCCCCCGATTGCCCAGCCGTCTGAGCGTGCAGAACGGAAGAGAGCACGAGAACCGTCGCCAACGCGGGAATCGAAACCGCGAAGCGATTGCGCATCTAGAGTTCCTCCTGTGGTTCGGATCTCAGTTTTCGACCGAGCGCGCGAGCCTGCGTTGCGAGGCCATCAACGAAGCAAGTCCTGGCTGCCGAACGACGCGCCATCAGCCGTGCAGTCGCGAGGTCGGACCGAAACACAATCGAATGGCTCCCCGCGAGCTTAGCGCTCTCCTGGCGTGTTAGAAGTAGTACCCCAGCAGTACTTTTCCTCGGGAGTCGGTGACCGAACATTCTTGGCATTGAAGTTCCAGCGTATACGCGCCGTTCTTGGCACGATGACCGGTGACAATGACCTGGTCTCCCACCTTGAGTGAATTCTTGTTATAACCGCCCCGGCTTAGATGGTTATTACTACTCGATTCGGCTATCCAATGCTCGACGTCGCCCTTGTCGCCGATCGCATCGAGATAAATCAGTATGTGAGGATTGATAAACTCGAATTTCGTTACAGTCCCCTTCACGACAGTCGACTTGCCCATCTCAAACGCCGTCGTGCCGTGATGCGCGGACAGAGGGTTCGAGATCATAACAAAACCAAGAGCGACACACAGGAGAGGCAACAGCTTATTTTTCAATAGACACATCGTGATTTTACGCGGATCATCCCACCGCTATCTGCAATCTGTCAACGCTTCGAAGCTCCCCGAAAAGTCGCGTTTCCGGAAACTGGCTTCCCACCGATTCGCAGTTACCGAAAATGCCGTTTCTCGGTACTTGGGAAAGGCTAACCAACATCGGCATTACTTGTCCGAACGCAAGCTAGGTTGAACGCAAGGCAACCGGCTAGGCATTCCGGCAACGTGGACAAGCGGTGTCACTGAATTCCTCAATTTCGTGGGTCCCTTCTTGGCGTATCAGTTGCCTTGCGCCTGCCTCAGCTTCGGCACGGGAGTTATAGCGTTCCCAATCCACCTTACCGCTCGACCAGCGAATGTGATAGTGCATCAGGAGGGGCCTCCTTAGACCTCAGTCCCGATGCCTCCAGGAAAGCATAATTTCGGGGTAGATAACCACGCTACCACACATCTACGTCCCGAGATGTTCTGTTTGAAAAGCGGAACCCTAAAGGATATCCGACGTGCTCGAAGCCTCCGGCCATGAAAAGCCAGTTACCGAAAATCCCGTGTATAAGGTCGTCGGCATTGTCAAGAGACTGTACTCGTCCACATGATTAGTGACACTTTTGGATTTTGGGTTTGGATTTGTGGTGACGCTGGAGGAACTCCAGTGGGGTGGCGTAGCCCAGGGCCTGAGGTGGGCGGATCGTGTTATAGGTGCGCTCCCAAGCCAGCAGTTGACGATTCACCTCCAGCAGGTTCCAGCGCTGCGGTGTGACTTCGTAGAATTCCTCGTTATGCGTGCGGTGGGCGCGCTCGACGTGACCATTCAGTTTGGGCGAACGAGGAGGAAACCGACCGTGCATTCTGGTTGCAAGGTCTGCCGCCGCTGCGCCGCAACTACGTGCGGTTTCAAGCGTCGGATAAATCCATTCACGACGTGCCTGCCAAACACCTAAATCAGGCCTTGTCCATCGATCCTCAGCTGACCCTGCTCGAAAATGCCGCGTTGAAGGAACACGACCGACAGGTTATGCGAACCTTCCGCTATCTAGTGATCGCCGCTCAGGACCTGTGACGGGAACCCGCTAGCCCATCTGCTGCGCGTCGCCAGCGCAGCGGGAGGGCCGAGGCGGTGAAGTCGCTCGGTTCTCCCTTTTCCAGTGTCCGAAAATCCCGTTTGGACGTAGCCGCCGGGCGGCTACGTCCAAACGCGATTATCGGTAACTGCGATTCGGGATGCGTAG
>QHYQ01000429.1 GCA_003224175.1 Acidobacteriota bacterium | reverse complement strand
GGCGGCCTCTTCCGCCCGCCTTTCCCGGGCCTTGAGTTTCTTCACATAGTTCAGGAGGAAGACGAGGCAGATCGCCGCGGCGATTGCGAATGTGATCAGGGTATCCATATGCACTCGTCACCAATGGTTTCTGCACAGCACAGCACCGCCCAACATAACAGCTGTCTTCCGACATACGAGTAGCCCTCCGTGCGGTAACAAAGGGCGTGGGCAGGGCGATGGGGTAATCCCAGGCTAACAGAAGGAGATCAAATACATGGCTTCCCTTGTCCTCTGTTGCCCCAAAGGGTAATGGCCGCGAGCAATTGATTCTGGGTAAATTGGATTAACTTCCGGGCTGTCGCCATGGTGCGCGGAGAGATTCCGCGAAGGGACTTTGAACGCGTTCGGAAGTGAGGGCTCGTCAGCAAGGTCAGTGACAGGAAGCATTAAAGAATTCATGCGAACTGAAGTGACAAAGAGAGTTGTCGCGGGGACGTAGGAATTTGCGTCATATTGGGCTTAACAGCGAGCCAGAAACAGCCGGGGAACGCCGCGCAAAGAAACGCTTTCGGGTAAAGCTGCCGTTGACGGTCCGCTGGACGAATGGATCGCTCATCGCGGAAGCTCAGACGGAGTGCCAAGACATTAATCGAGATTGTGGTGACTCTGCCGCACCACTTAACGCAGGCGGGGCTAACCGAGGTGTGCTGCCAAGGACTAGTTCAGCGCGCGGAGATCAAAAAACGGAATCTCATAGGGGTAGCGGCCACGATTGAGCGTTACGAGTTGCAGCATTTCACTGAGGCCCCGAAACTGGCGCGATGAATACCAGCGCTCTAAAATCGGAAGATGAGCCCGCCGCGCTCCAACCGATCAATCATGACTCCGGGTTCTGGCTTTGCGTCAGGGCTGAGGATGCGTCCCCGTTCGTACGGCTTTCAAGGCTTCGGCGGCAGCCTTCCGTGACTTTGTGATCGAACAGCGACTCGGCAGAGAAATTCGGTCTTCAAGATTGACGGCTCAGATCGTAGAAATCGAAGAAGGCCCAGTCGAGACGCGGGTTCTGATCAACCCTCACCCGTCAGTGGACGCAGCCATCAAAGACATCGCGCGGGAGTGATTCGCCGGGATGCTAATGGATCAACGTTCGGCGTGTAGGCGCTTTGGTTGAGGCTTCTCCTATTCATAACCTCTCGTCACCCCATTAGGAGCGCTCGCCACACAGTGTTCCACCTGCTGCCAGCGTCCATTCAGCTTAACCCAGGTATCCCCAAACACCCTATCCGCAGTATCCACTTTGCCGTTGTAATGCAGGGCCGAGCTGCTGTGTCCAGTCACGACAACTACGTTGTCTCCAAAGGCAAGGAGTCGAATATGGTCATGCTTGAGGTGGTCCATATGCATCTGCCCCGATTCCGTATCAGCTAGAACCTGGGCTTTGGTAAGTCTTTCCCCTATTCCAAACCTCTCGCTGACCTGGATGAAATGGTCCGCCATGAGGCGGCCCCTTACGGCTACATCGTTGCTCGGAGAAGCTTGAGCGCCCATCTGAAGTGCTTTAGATTGATAAAAGTCATCTAGTACCTTCCGTGCCTGTTGTGTTTCAACTTCTCCGACCGTATCCTCCGAGCCGGGCAGCGGGTATTTTACGACTCCCACTTTCTTCTCGGTAGTAACTTGGCCCGTGAGAAAGCCCGCAAAACCTGCAAAGGCAATTGCTATCAGTAATAGAATTCTTTTTGTCATTGAAACGTACTCCTTATGCGCCTCCCGCTATAGCAATTGAGGTTGCAGCAGGTATAACACAAAAACGGTACTCCACCGATGAGGCGGGAACTAACACTACGGCATCTGCCGCTGCTTCAGGCTCTTGGCTCGACGCAGACAGGCGTGCTACCTTACGTCTGCAGTCCGCCCGCAAATTAAATCAATGTGGACGAAAGCAGAAGCTAAGAGGGGTATTCGATGCGGAATCGGTTGATTTTCTCTGCTGCGGCGGTGGCGGCCATGCTTGCGCTCTCTCCTGCAGCGCGCGGCCAGAATGCCGCCCAGCAGACATCGGTACCCGACATTTCGGGTGTCTGGCAGGTGACCAAGTATCAGCCCAAGCTGTTTCCGAACGGAGGCGCCCCTTTGGCGCCTTGGGGAGAGGCAAAATTAAAAGAGGCCAACCCTGAGACGAACGATCCCAATCTCGGCTGCCTGCCAGAGGGAATCCCTCGGTTCATGTTTGTGCCTGTCCCCATGGAAATCTTCCAAGTGCTCACGCGCGTCGTGATCATTCGCGAGGGGGTACAGGCGCTGCGCCAAATCTATTTGAATCGGCAACACCTGAAAGATTTGGACCCGACCTATTCCGGTGATTCGATTGGCAAATGGGAAGGCGACACGCTGGTTGTGGACACGATCGGTTTCAACGATAAGACCTGGCTAGACGCGAGCGGACTCCCTCATAGCGAAGCCTTGCACGTGGTCGAGCGCATTCGCCGTGTCGACCACGACACGTTGGTTGACGACGTCAGGGTCGAAGACCCAATGGCGTACACGAAACCCTTCACCGCTCAGCAAGTTTACAAATTGAAACCGAGCTGGGAGATCCAGGAATACGTCTGTACCGAAAACAACAAGTACACCTACCAGGGAAAATGACCGTGCAAGAAGAAAGAAGAGAGGAGCGCCGCAATGAGGAATCATCTCCTGGTTTTTCCCGCTACCGCTGTTCTCCTGCTGCTTTCGTTTGCCGGAGCGACGTACGCTCACCACGCGAATGCGTCGTTCGACATGACCAACTCGGCCACAGTGAAGGGGACGGTTACGGGTTTCGACTGGACCAATCCCCATGCCTACATTTATCTCGACGTGAAAGGGAAGGACGCCGTGGAAAAGTGGAGCGTCGAAATGGGGAGCATAGGCATGCTAGCCAGGGCCGGCTGGAGGAGAGATACGGTCAAGCCGGGCGACGAAATCACCGTCATCGGCAATCGTGCCAAGGACGGCAAGACGTTCCTGCGTCTTAGTAAGCTTGTCTTTTCCAACGGCCAAGAGCTTACGACCACCGTGCAGTGAAGGCCGTGTAGCGGTTGCGTATGGTACACAGGCAAAATAACCAAACCGGACGACATCAGCAGTTGTGAGAGGGTCTCCAGTGCGGAAGTACTTGATTTTTTCAGCAGTGGCGGCGGCGATGCTAGCGCTCTCATCCGCGACGTTCGGGCAGGATACGACCCGCCCGGGAGCGGTACCAGATATTTCCGGTGTCTGGCTGGTGGAGAACTTTCAGCCCAGGCTGTTTCCGAACGGAGGCGCGCCTTTCACACCTTGGGCGGAGATGAAATTCAAGGCGACCGATCCCCAGACCAACGACCCCAATCTGGCCTGTCTGCCGATGGGAGTGCCGCGGTTCATGATTGCTGCGCCTTACCCAATGGAAATCCTTCAAATGCCCACGCGTGTCATCATCATTCACGAGGGCCCGCAGATGATGCGCCAAATCTATATGAATCGGCAGCACCCCAAAGATTTGGACCCCACTTATTCGGGCGACGCGATTGGCAAATGGGAAGGCGACACGCTGGTCGTGGACACCATCGGCTTCAACGATAAGACCTGGCTTGACGGTGGCGGACTCCCTCATAGCGAAAAAATGCACGTGGTCGAGCGCATCCGCCGCACCGATCACGACACGCTCGTCGACACCTTCACGATCGACGATCCCATGGCCTACACGAAACCCATCACGGCGCAGCAAGTCTACAAATTGAAGCCGGGCTGGGAGATTCAGGAATACGTCTGCGAAGAGAATAACAAGTACACCTACCAGGGAAAATGATTGCGCGAGAAGACAGAAAGAGAGAGGAGCGACCTCAATGAGAACTAGGCTGGTGATTTTCCCTGTTACCGCCGTTCTTCTGCTGCTTTCGTTTGCCGGAGCGACGTACGCTCATCATGGGTTTGTCTCCTGGTTCGACATGACCCGCTCGACCACCGTGAAGGGGACCGTAACGAGCTTTGACTGGACCAATCCACATGCCTACATTTATTTCGACGTGAAAGATGAGAAAGGCGCCATTGTAAAGTGGAGCGCCGAACTGGGTGCCTTAGCCATGCTAGCCAGGGCCGGCTGGAAGAGAGATACGCTGAAGCCGGGCGACGAAATCACCGCGATCGGCAATCCCGCCAAGGACGGCAAGCCTATAATGCATCTCGACAAGATTGTCTTTGCCAACGGCCAAGAGCTTTCTAGCGCGCTGTGAAAGGCGGGTAGACCTTTGAGTGTGGTACGCCGGCAAATTGTCTCGCCGCCTTAGGCCAGCCGGTGTAAGCTAGAGCCGATTTTATCCGGACCAGCCTTTTCGCCTAACCGCCGGTGAAGAAAGGAAACTCGCATGGCGCGAATCTCGCTTCGAGTGAATAACCAATCTCGGGTTGTGGACACCGATCCCACCACCCCGCTCCTGTATGTCTTGCGCGACGACCTCGAATTGCACGGGCCGCGATTCGGTTGCGGACTCGGCCAGTGCGGCGCGTGTACCGTGATCATCGATGGAAGCGCGGTGCGCTCCTGCAGCATTCCGGTCAACTCGGCGCAGAACCGCAGCATCACCACGCTCGAAGGTTTGGGCACGCTCGAGCATCCTCATGTTCTCCAGACGGCGTTCATCGAAGAGCAGGCCGCGCAGTGCGGCTATTGCATGAACGGCATGATCATGACGGCGAAAGTGCTCCTCGACAAGAATCCCCACCCCAGTGACGATCAGATCAGGCAGGCGCTCAACGCGAATCTCTGCCGCTGCGGCAGCCACCTGCGCGTGATTCGCGCGGTCAAGCGCGCCGCCAGTGTGAAGGCGTGAGGAGGATGAACATGAACGCGAAACTTTCCCGCAGAGAAGTTCTCAAGGGCAGCGGCGCTCTGGTTGT
>QHYQ01000198.1 GCA_003224175.1 Acidobacteriota bacterium | reverse complement strand
GATCCGACTGGTTCTGAAATTATGAAGAACAACGCGGGGAAATCCCTGCGGATTACAGCCCGGCATGGGATCATTCGTCAATGCGGAAGGAACCTGCGTCACTCCAAACGTGGGCTTATGGGCCATGAAGGTCTCGCGGCCCAGCGGCGTGAAGGGCAGCTCATGCTCCGGCTTCCCATCGGATGGCATTTGCCCGGCGCCTGTGGCCTGAACACCAGCGCTCGGCCCTCCAGCAGGCTCCCAAACTCCAGTGAGATCACGTTTGGGAGCCGGAGCGAGGTTCTCGCCCTTCCTGTCGAAGTCGTAGACCGCTCCTGGTTGCCGCGGGACCTCCTGCGTGCGCGCGAGAGGCGAGAGAACTGATACCAAAGCCAGCGCAACCGCCGAGGCCACCAAACTTCTTGTCATAGCGAGCTTCCTTCCCGTACGGGATTGCGGCCAGAAACAATTTTCCCCGGGGCTGCCTCCCGGCTGCTCATACTTGGCCGACATTGTTCGACGGCGCCCTAGCCTATCGTTCGGGTGCATGGCTATCTTCACACTGGCTGGATTGCCGATCACGTTGTTGTAACGCTCGAGCTCAAATGGGGAGCAATACATCTCCATGATATCTCTATGGGGATCTTCCAATTTCATGGGGAACTTGTTCATGGCGATCCACGGTTTGGTATACATCTTGGGATCGTCAATCGTCACCGTCAGTTCCAAGCGATCGTGGTTCACGCGATGAAATTCTTCGATCACGTGCAGGAGGCGCTCTTTTTTCATTATGTGGAGTTTAGAAAAACGTCTGCACATAATGCAAATGCATTTATGTAAGGTCCTCGTGTACTGCGGAGGCTCAGTTGAATAGAGGCGGCTCCAAGCCGAGCCTCTGGCCTCGGGTTTCACGCAAACGGTCCATCCGTTGGAGCGAGCGATTTCGCCAGGAAAGACTCGTTCCTACTTGCCCGCGCCCTTGCGCCCCTTCTCCCCTTCTCTGAGGAAAGTGCCTTCGCGTAGTTCGGTGAATGCCTGGCGCAGCTCCTCTTGCGTATTCATCACGATGGGCCCGTACCAGGCCACCGGCTCTTCGAGCGGCTTGCCCGAGACCAGGAGGAAGCGGATTCCCTCGTCACCGGCCTGCACCACGAGTTCGTCACCTCGATCAAATAGGACGAGCGAACGGTTCTCTGCCTCTGAAGGCGGCGCTGTATCCAACCATCCGACCGGTTCAGTGGGCACTGCCAGCGGGCCGGATGCGTTGCAGAACTTGCCCGCACCTGCGAAGACGTAGGCGAACGCATGCCTCGGCGTCTCCACGGGCAGGCTCTTCCTTCGACCGGGCGGGACGGTTACGTCGAGGTACGTCGGGTCGGCAGCGACCTGATCGACCGGGCCCTGCTTGCCCCAGAAGCTTCCACACACGATGCGGACCTCGGTACCGTCGTCGTCCTTCACAACCGGAATTTCATCCGACTCGATCCCCTGGTACCGCGGCGCCGTCATTTTGAGCGAAGAAGGAAGGTTCGCCCACAACTGGAATCCATGCATTCGGCCAGCCTGATCACCTCTGGGCATCTCCTGATGGATGATCCCGCTGCCCGCCGTCATCCATTGTACGTCGCCAGCAGCGATGCTTCCGCTATGGCCCATGCTGTCGCCGTGTTCTACTGTTCCGGCGAGCACGTAGGTGATGGTTTCGATGCCGCGATGCGGATGCCAAGGAAAGCCCGCCAAATAATCGGCGGGGACATCGTTGCGGAAATCATCGAGGAGCAGAAAGGGATCGAAGTCGGAGGTGTTGCCGAAGCCGAACGCGCGGCGGAGATGCACGCCAGCGCCTTCGATCGTGGGCTTGGATTTGATCAGCCGCTTGACGGGTCGAATGGACATGTTTTGCCTCCTGCTGACTTGCCTCCGTAAAGGCGCTATTCACAAATCTGCCACATATCGCTCCAGACCGCAAAGGAGCAACTTGACTAGGCCATCCGCGGCGAAAAGTGAAAAGGGCCCCAAGGCTGACATCTGGTAGGATACAAGCGGTGCAAATTTCATATCGAGGAAGGGCTCATGAAGCGAATTTTGGCGACGATTGCGGCGGTGATTTTCCTGGGGACCTGCGCATGTCATGCGCAAGATGGGAATCCGGTCAGCGCACAACTCAAAGGATCTTGGGCCAACATCCGGGACCTGCTCACGAAAATGGCTGACAAGATGCCCGATGAAAATTACCGGTTCAAGCCCACGCCCGAGCTTCAGGACTTCGGGCAGCGCATGGCACACGTGATTACGTTCAGCATGCGCGCCTGCTCGCAGGTGAAGGGCGAACAGAAGAATCTGAGCTTCAGCGCTACCCCGACCAAGGCGGAAGTTGCCGCGGCGATGAAGCAAGCGAATGATGAGTGCGACTCGGTCTTCAACTCTCTCACCGATGCCGACCTGCAAAAGATGATTAATGCGGGACGTGGCGGTCAACGGTCTGAGTTCGCGCTGCTCGAAGGCTTGGTGCTCGAACACTCCCAGGAGGTCTACGGATATTCGGCGGTCTATTTGCGGCTCAAAGGGATTGTGCCGCCATCCAGCGAACGGAACGAGCGATAAACTCCCCGAATCGTTATCCCATTCAGAGATACAGGACCTGATGCTGGACGCCGCCGAGCTTGATGCGGTGCGTGAGTTCGTCGAAGAGGTCCATGCCTTGCGCGGCTAGTGTCGGCAGGAAGCAATGGTGGCGCTCTTGGAGTTCTCCCTCGGGATAAAGATGGGTGATCAGTTCCCGTTCGTGAGCGTCAAGCATGGAAGAACGAATGGCCAAAGCATGCGCGGCCTTTTCCTCTAGCTTGGAGAATTGAAAGAGCATTTTCGATTCGGCGGTATCCATGGCGCCGCCCAGGGTCGGGTCCAGCCTGGTCACCTGCTCGCGTAATTCGGCAAGCATCTTTCGCAGCGATTTCTCCCCGGCATCAAAGCGACGTGTAAGCGTTCTGGGCAGAAGTCTTCCTTCCATTTTGGCCCGCAGCTTGGCGCTTCCCCGCAGGACATCGGAAAACTCCAGTTCGTATTTGTGCAGCAGGCGAACCGCACGCGGATCGACCAGTGTGAAACTAGCGCGCGGCAAGATCACAGGCATGCGGCCAAGAAGGCGGTCATAAATCACCGAGGCCTGAGCGAAATATGCAATCTCTGAGGGCCCCGCAACGTAGGCCGTGGTGGAAAGCAGTCCATCCTGAATCACCGGCCGCAATAAGACATTCGCGCTGAAATCGAGCGGCGATCCGGCCAATAGATCGGTTAGCTCTGACAAAGAGAAGGAGCGCCGGCCAACCGAAAAATCGGCGTTCCGCGCGCGAACAGGAACACGTTTTCCGTCCAGGTTAAGGAACAGCGGCGTGCTCCCCTCGGTTACGTTCACCTGCACCTGATAGCCGGCGCGCTCCAGGTCTGTAGCGCGCGCAAGCAACTCTTGGTCCAGTTCCGCATGCCTCTCGAGCGCGGCGCGATAGAGCGGCTCCGCCAAGCGGTGCAATTCCTGGGAAATAGGGTCGAGGAGAATCAGCCCCTTCCCGGCGAAAAGGCGCGCGAACAATTTGCCGAATGCGGACCCGTACGTCTCAGAGGGCGAGTAAGAATCGGCCAAGGCAGTGCGAATCTGATCGGCGGCGGGACCTTCGAGGTTAGCTGTGGCGCGCTCCACGGCAGCGAGAACAGCGTCGCCGAGCGGCACCTCGCCTGCCCTGCTTCCTTCGTGATCAGAGGAGGGCAGGTTGATTCTTTCGGCGCCCTCGCGGGAAGGCCAGAAGCAATGATTGATCTCGGCAAGGTCGTGATCTTCGGTGGCAAGCCAGAAGACGGCCACAGCCGGAGTGCCGGCGGCGTTCAATTCCTTGGCAAGGCGCAGCGCCGTAAGGGCTTTATAGATCGTGAAGCTCGGGCCGGAAAATAGGCCGACCTGCTGTCCCGTCACAATGGCAACGGCGCCCGAGGCGAAACGATCGAGCGCTGCGTCGACGGAGGAATCGCTCCCGAAGCCGCGGTTCTGGGCACGCAGGATCTCCGTCACGTTGCGGCGCAATTGGATATCGGGGCGCACGTCCGCGGCGACGCGCTTAACCGACTCGAAGGTCGGCGAATGAACATAGAAGCGGGCAACTGACGGGAAATCCTGAAGGTAAGAGGAATAAAGCCGGGTGATGTGAGGAACGTCAACAGCGCGTATACAGTGACACTCCATAGGATCGGCCCGCCATGATACACGCCGGAAAAGTGCCCGGCAATTTATTCACGCACTCGCTATAGGATGTTCTGGAACCGAGTTGGTCGCGCGCATTCGTCCGCAGATTTACCTTTAGCGCGCCACCCCCAGATCATCCAGTTTCTGCCGGGCAATCGATTCGGCCAGAACTGCTTCCACAGTTTTCCTCTGCGCTTCAGTGAGCGGGCATAAAGGTGGCCGCGGGTCGCCTCCGTAATAGCCGACGCAGTCCATGGCGTATTTCACCCCGGTCGGGCCTAGTTCTCCGGCGATCTTGCGCGAAGCGTAAAGAATCGTGAACTGAAGCCGGCTGGCACGCGCGGTGTCGCCGGCGCGCACCGCTTCGTAGATCTCCACAGCGGCCTCTGGAAGAAAGCAAGCCAATGCTAGAACACCTCCTGCGCCTCCGAGGAGCAGAGAGAGGAAGAGCGTGCCTGCCGACCCGACCAGCGTGCTGAATTTCGGGGGACAGAGATGAATGATTTCGGAGATGAGTTGCAGATTCCCGGAACTCTCCTTGATGCCAACAATATTGGGATGCTCAGCCAGGCGTGCCACCCAATCCGCCGTTATGGAAATGCCCGTATATTGGGGAATGGAATAGATCAGCACGGGCAAGGGCGAAGCATCGGCAACAGTCATATAGTGCCGCTCGAGCGCCACGGGGGTGAGGAGCGCCTTGAAATAGTGAGGAGTTTTGATGAGCACCGCGTCGTAGCCGAGTTCAGCGGCCCTTCGCGAGCGAGCAATAGTTTCGCTCGTACTGTCAACGCCCGCGCCGGCGATCAGGAGTTTGCCTGGCGCAGCGGATTCGCGGGCCGTGTTCCAAATGCGATCGATTTCATCGAAGCTGAGCAGTACGGATTCGCCGGTCGAGCCGACGACGACGTAGCCGCGCAGATGGGTGCGGTTATAGCGCGCGAGGTTTTCGCGAAACTTGTCGAGCGCCACAGAACCGTCCGGCGCAAAAGGCGTGGTGAGCGCCGCAAAGATTCCTTCGAATCTCATGACTAAATTTTAGCGCACTGCAGCGAATGAGCCAAAGCTAATGAGCAATGAAAAGCAGATCCCCGCTTCTCCAGGCCGCACTGCACAAAAACGGTGCCTGGCGTGGACCCCGGGTTCGCCGAGTATGACAGCTCGTAAAACTGCTCGTGGGGACACGCCGACCGACGGCTGCAGAAACGACTAGCCGGCGGAGGTGCGATCGGTTTCGGCGGTCTTGGCGCTGGGCGCGTGCAAATCCTGAAGCGCGTTGACGCCGAAGGAATGATCGATCACGGCGCGGATGCCGCGCGCCGCGGCCTGCGCGGCAGCAAGCGTGGTGATGCAGGGGACCTTATAGCGCACGGCGGCGCGGCGGATGGATTTCTCGTCGTAAAACGACTCGCGGCCAAGAGGCGTATTGATGATGAGATCGACGCGGCCGGTCTTCACCAGATCGATGATATTCGGGCGTCCCTCGTTGGCCTTATAGACGGCCTCGGCGGGTATGCCAGCGGCGGCGAGCGCCGCAGCGGTGCCGCGAGTGGCGAGAAGAGTGAAGCCGAGCTGCGAGAGATCGCGCGCCAGGGGCAGAACGTGGCGCTTATCATGGTCATTCACGCTGACGAAGATCGTGCCTTTGCGGGGCAGTTTCTGTCCGGCGGCGAGCTGCGCCTTGGCGAACGCTTCGCCGAAAGTGGGCGCCACGCCCATGACTTCCCCGGTGGAGCGCATCTCCGGGCCGAGGATCGTATCCACGCCACGGAATTTGCTGAAGGGGAACACCGGGGACTTCACGGCGTGATACTCGCGGACGCACAGCTCGGCCACGCCATCTGATTCGATCACAGGCAGATTCATGGAAGAAAGTTTTCGTCCGGTCATCAAGCGGGCGGCCACTTTCGCCAAGGGCACGCCGGTGGCCTTGCTGACATAAGGAACCGTGCGCGAGGCGCGCGGATTGACTTCTAGCACAAAGACGGTGTCGCGTTGGATGGCGTATTGCACGTTCATTAACCCGATCACTCCAAGCGAACGCGCAAGCCGATTGGTGTAATCGCGAATGCGCGCCAGGGCAGAGGGCGTGAGAGAAACCGGGGGCAGGACGCAAGAAGAATCGCCGGAATGCACCCCGGCCTCCTCGATGTGTTCCATAATCCCGCCGATGACGACGCTTTCGCCGTCGGCCAGGGCGTCGACATCCACTTCGGTGGCTTCCTCGAGGAATTGATCGATCAGTACCGGCCGGGCCGGACCCATCAGTGCCGCTTGCGCGACGTAATCCTGCACCGTCTGCAAATCGTACGCGATGACCATGGCGCGCCCACCAAGCACGTAGCTAGGGCGCACCAGAACCGGCAATCCGACATCTCTGGCGACGCCAGCGGCTTCTTCGGGGACCAGTGCCGTCCCGTTGCGGGGCTGGGGAATACGCAGTTCGTCGAGCAGGCGTCCGAAACGGCGGCGGTCTTCGGCCAGATCGATCGATTCGGGTGGCGTGCCGATAATGGGGACATGATTATTCTTGAGGTCGAGGGCCAGATTCAGCGGCGTCTGACCTCCAAATTGCACGATCACACCCTGGGGGCGTTCGCGTTCCATTACGGCGAGGACGTCTTCGAGCGTCAGCGGCTCGAAATAGAGGCGGTCGGAAGTGTCGTAATCGGTGGAAACCGTCTCGGGATTGCAATTGATCATTATCGTCTCGTAGCCATCTTCGCGCAGGGCGAAGGAGGCATGGCAGCAGCAGTAGTCGAATTCAATCCCCTGCCCGATGCGGTTGGGGCCGCTCCCGAGAATGGCGATCTTGGGCCGCTCTGCAGCCTCAGCCTCGTCCTCTTCTTCATAGGTCGAGTAAAGATAGGGGGTGAAGGATTCAAATTCAGCGGCGCAGGTATCGACGCGTTTGAAAACGGGCCGCACGCCCAACTCATGCCGCCGTTTCCGCACAGATGCTGACTTTACGTTCCATAGCTTCGCAATTTCCTCGTCGCTCGCGCCCGAGCGCTTCGATTCGAGCATCAATTCCGCGGAAATTTTGTGCAGTGAGCTAGCTCTCACGCGCGAGTCGATCTCAACCATCTTTTCGAGATGCTGTATGAACCACGGATCGATCTTGGTAAGCGAACAAATTTCCTCACGCGACATGCCTCGCTCAAGCGCCTCAAACAGCCAGTGAATTCGGTCCGGTCCGGGAACGTGCAGCCGCTCGCGCAGCAAGGCTGTCGTCACCTCGGCCGGTGGACGCCACGCGGTGCTCGGTTCGAGCGCGCGAATACCCTTGCAGAGCGCTTCTTGAAACGTCCGGCCGATGGCCATCACTTCGCCCACCGATTTCATCTGCGTGCCGAGGGTGGTATCCGCGCCGGGGAACTTTTCGAATTGCCACTTGGGAATTTTCACAACGACATAATCAATCGTCGGCTCGAAACACGACGGAGTCTTTTTGGTGATGTCGTTGGGGATTTCGTCCAGGGTCATGCCGACGGCGAGGCGCGCGGCGATTTTGGCGATCGGGAAGCCTGTGGCCTTCGAGGCAAGGGCCGAACTCCGCGAGACCCGCGGATTCATCTCGATCACCACCATGCGGCCGCTTGACGGCTCGACGGGGGCTGGCGTCGAGCGCCAAGGCGATCGCCTCGGCAAATTCCTCGCGGTTATAAGCGATGGAGCCGCCCGTGCCGCCCAGGGTAAACGACGGGCGAATGACTACCGGATAGCCAAGCTGATCGGCAAGGCCCAGAGCGTCCTGAACGTTGTTGACGAGCGCAGACGCCGGCATATCCAGCCCAATCTTGCGGCAGGCGTCTTTGAACCAGAGGCGATCTTCGGCGACTTTAATCGCCCGTAGCGAAGCGCCAATCAGCTCAATTCCGTAGCGCTCGAGAACGCCACTCTCGGCTAGCTCGACAGCAAGATTGAGGCCGGTCTGGCCTCCGACGGTGGGCAGCAAGGCGTCCGGTCTTTCGCGGGCGATGACCTGCTCCAGCAGTTCGCGCGTTAGGGGCTCGATATAGGTGCGATCGGCAACTTCGGGGTCCGTCATGATGGTCGCCGGATTCGAGTTCACCAATACAACCTCATAGCCGTCGGCGCGCAAGGCTTTGCACGCCTGCGTGCCGGAGTAGTCAAATTCGCAGGCTTGGCCGATTACGATCGGTCCGGAACCGATGATCAGAATTTTCCTGATGTCTGTGCGTTTTGGCATTTACCGGGTTGCGCCCATTCTTTCACCAGGCGGTATTAGCGCGTTTTGCGGAACCATGCTCGTTCATCATTTCCGTGAAGCGGCGAAACAAATAGTGGGAGTCGTGCGGGCCGGGCGAGGCTTCCGGATGATATTGCACGCTGAAGAGCGGGAGCGAGCGATGCCGCATGCCTTCATTCGTGTAGTCATTCAGGTTGACGTGCGTGATTTCCACCTCGCTGGCCGGCAGTGAATCGGGATCGACAGCGAAGCCGTGATTCTGTGCGGTGATCTCGACGTGACCCGTGAGCATGTTTTTCACGGGGTGATTCGAGCCGTGGTGGCCGAATTTCAGCTTGTAGGTACGGCCACCCAGGGCCAGGCCGCAAAGCTGGTGGCCCAGGCAAATTCCAAATATGGGCACGCGGCCGAGCAGCTTGCGGATATTTTCCACTCCATAGGCGATGGGTTCGGGATCGCCTGGGCCATTGGAGAGGAACACGCCATCGGGCTTCATCGCCAGCACATCTTCGGCGGGAGTGCGCGCCGGTACGATTTGGACATCACAATGCAAATCTACAAGCAAACGAAGGATGTTCTGCTTGATGCCGAAGTCGTAGGCCACCACGCGAAAGCGGTGCGGTTCTTTTTCGGCGGCAGCTTCGCTCGGCTCGTTCCACGGCAAAGAGGTAAGAATCGACCCTTCCTCCCAGCGATATGGCTTTGCGCAGCTCACGCGGCTGGCCAGTTCCAACCCGCTCATGGAGGGAACGGCGCGCGCTTCCTCGATGAGCTGCTCGGCAGGCATTCCGTCCGTTGAGACGATTCCGCGAAGGGCGCCCACGCGCCGGATGTGCCGAACCAGGGCTCGCGTGTCCAACTCCCAGATCACCGGAATATGATGGCGATCCAGGTAATGCTGCGCGGTTTCAGTGGAACGCCAGTTGGAGGCTAACGGCGAGAATTCGCGCACGATCAGCGCTTCGATAAAAGGCCGATGCGATTCCTGATCGTCGATGTTCGTGCCGACATTTCCGATGTGCGGATAAGTGAGGCAAACGATCTGGCCCGAATAGCTGGGATCGCTGAAGACTTCCTGGTAGCCGGTGAGACTGGTATTAAAAACGACTTCGCCGCCGCGCCGCGTGCAGGCGCCGGCAGCGCGCCCGTTAAAAATTCGTCCGTCCTCGAGTGCGAGAACGGCAGGGCGTAGCGGTGTTTCCGCCAGCGGTTCCTCCAAGAACGGTCATACCAAGTGCCAGGTCCAGCTTAACGGCTGCTTTCGGACGCGTTTACCGATGATATTGAGCCGAACTGAGTCCAAGGCCAATAGGCGAAGACGGCTTTGCCATAGATGAATGCGGACGGAACTGGCCCGAAGATGCGCGAATCATTCGAGCTGATGCGATGATCGCCCATAACGAAATATTCGTCGCGAGGTATCTGTACCGGACCGTAAGCCGCGGTGTCAATATATTGGGACGGCACGTAAGGCTCTTCAAGACTCTTTCCGTTTATGTAAACTCGCCCCCTGCGAATCTCCACTTCATCGCCCGGCAGCCCGACAACCCGCTTGATAAATGATTTCGTGCGGTCCAAGGGATACCAGAAGACGACCACGTCTCCGCGTTCAATGGGCTCGAAATGATACACGAATTTGTTGATGAAAATCCGTTCTTGATCCGAGAGCAGAGGAGCCATGCTGGTGCCTTCAACTTTTACCGGCTGGTAGAAAAAGACGATGATGATCATGGCGAGGCCGACCGCAACCACTAGGTCACGGGCCCAGACTCGCAGTTCACGGTGAAAGCCGGAGGAGGATTCCCGCTCGACGTCACCGCGCGTGCATTCATTCTGTTGGTGACTCTCGCGCGAAGAGAGCGGGCTCGGGTGGACCATCTGCTCCATGGGTGCGTGTGGATCACTCATTTATATCATGCCAAGAAGCCCGGACGCCAGCGCGCAGTAAGTTTCCGTGCCGCGCCGATCGGCCCCTCCAGGTGCCACCCATTATGTCAGATGCTGGGAAGCATTGACGAGTTCAATGGGAAGCTCCGATGTTGTCACTTTCTGGCTCGCCTGCCCTTTCTTGATCTTGACGGCCTGCTTCCTTCGGAGCTTGCCCGGCACCATCAAAGTATAGACGGGCTGCAGCGAGACCCGCGATTACCGCTGTCTCGGTGCGAAGAATATTCCTTCCCAGTGACGCTTCCCGGAAGCCCGCGGCGCAACCGGCATCGAATTCCTTATCCGTCCAACCTCCCTCGGGACCGATGGCTAATGCGATCCGCAGCGGCAGCATTTTTTCACTCATTTTAGACGCCGCCTCTCTGAAAATGGCTTCCAAGGGAACTGCGTTGCTGCGTTCGGAAAACAGGACCTTTACCGAGACCGCATTTTCAACGAAAGCCGAAGCGGGCCGCGTCACTGCTTGAAGAGAGGGTGGGCGCAGGCAGCGCGCCTGTTGCGCCGATTCCAGCAGGATCTTCCGCCATCGAGCGGCACGTTTCGCGGCTGCGGACACCAAGGCTTTCTCGCTGCGCTCAGCGGCCAAAGGCACGATTGCGTTCACGCCGAGCTCTGTCGCCTTTTCCAGAGCCCATTCGAAGCGATCAAACTTAACGATGGCGAGCAGGATGAAAATTTCCAGCGTGGCGGAGGGAACAGGCAGCTCCTCGAGCAGGCCGAAATCGATACGGTCGCTCGAAACTCGCTCGATTCGCGCGAGAAAGACGGAGCTGCCGTCACTCAATTCATAGATCTGGCCGGGCTCGGCGCGCAGAACCCCGCCCAGATGATGCGCGGCATCGCCTGTGAGGCGGGCTGAGCCGCCGGCGAACGCGTCGACGAAAAAACGCCGGCGCAACGGTCACCTCTCTTGCGGGCCAGGACCGCTAGCCAAAAATATCTTTTACCTTTTCAAAGAAAGATGAATTGCGTTCGGCCGGGCGATTTTCTACCTTAAGCATCTGCTCCAATTGTTGCAAGAGCAGGCGCTGGTCGCGTGTAAGCTTTGTCGGCGTAATCACGCGCACGTTCACGTACAGGTCGCCTTTGCCGCCTCCATGTGGATCGGGCAGTCCTTTGCCCTTCAGGCGAATGATGGAACCTGTCTGGGTCCCCTCGGGAATGGTAACTTTCTCTTCGCCGTTGAGGCCGGGAACGCTCAGCTCGGCGCCCAGCGCCGCCTGCGCGATGCTGACGGGTATCGTGCAGTAAAGGTCCGCGCCGCGGCGCTCAAAGAAAGGGTGCTCCTTCACATCCAGCACGATGTAGAGATCGCCGGGAGGCGCTCCATTGGCGCCCGGCTCGCCTTCGTTGGGCACGCGAATGCGGGTTTGTGAATCGACGCCCGGCGGAACGCGCACTTCGATCGTGCGCGTCCGCTCGACCCGGCCGCGGCCTCGGCATTCCGCGCACTTTTCGCGAATCATCTGGCCAGCGCCCTGACACTGCGGGCAGGTGCGCGAGATCGAAAAGAAACCTTGCTGATAATGCAGTTGGCCCCGGCCTTTGCAGGTCTCGCAAGTCACTACACCGGTGCCCGCCTTAGCCCCGGTTCCCTTGCAGGCATCGCAAAGCTCCTGCCGGGGCAGGCGAACTTTGGTGCTGACGCCCGCGGCCGCTTCTTCAAAGGTGAGCTCCATGTCATATCGCAGATCGGCGCCGCGCTGGACGCGCGCGCGGCCGCGGCCGCCGGTACGTCCGAAAATGTCCTCGAATCCAAAAAAGTCGCCAAAGATATCCTGAAATTCCTCGAAGATCGAGGAATTGAAGCCGACGTCGGCCGAAACGCCCGAGACGCCAGCATGGCCGTAGCGATCATAGGCGGCACGCTTTTGCGCATCAAAGAGCACGCTGTAGGCTTCCGTGGCTTCGCGGAACCTGGCTTCGGCAGTGTCCTTCTGCTCCGGATTTCGATCGGGATGCCACTTCAGTGCAGCCTTGCGGTAGGCGGACTTGATCTCGTCCTGCGCAGCGGTGCGGCTCACTCCGAGTACTTCGTAATAGTCACGTTTCGTCTGGCGGCTCATGCCTGATTTCGGTCTCCTGGGGAATGAGATAAATTTCAGAAAAAATCATTTGCTGTTGCGTTGCGCGGCGGAAGACTTGCCGCTGTCCGAATGGCCCGCGCTAAAAGAGACGCGTACCACGCTCGGCCGCACAACACGCCCATGAAAGAGAAAGCCATCCTGCAAAACGTCCAAGACGGTGCCCTCCGGATGATCGGCAGATTCAACGCGCTCGATCCCCTGATGGTAGTGCGGATCGAACGGCTTGCCCGCAGCCGCGATGCGCTCCAGGCCATGGCGCGCCAACGTGTCCCATAGCTGGCGATAAATCAATTCCAGCCCTTTGCGATATTCCTCGTACGCCGGATCATCGTGCGCCTTGAGTGCCCGCTCGAATGCGTCTAGAACCGGCAGAAGATCTTCGATCAGCCGGCCTATGCCATGGCGGCGATCTTCCTGGCGCTCGCGCTCCACGCGCTTGCGATAATTTTCGAAATCGGCCTGCCGCCGAACCAGTGTCTGCATCAATTCGTCCTTTTCGGCCTGCAAACGAGAAACCCGCTCGGCAAGCGCGGCGGCCTCCGTGCCCTCAACCTGTCGGGCCTCGACCGGAGGATCGGACGATTCGGGCTCGGACTCTGAGCGATCGAATCCGATCACCTTCTTATCGAGACCTTTGTTTTGATGTTCGCGTTCGTCCATTTGCTTCAGAATCCATTGTTCCTAAGGCTAGTGTAACTGGTTCCAGAGATAGTGTGCGGTAGTTGCTTTGCGAAGATTGTCTTCAAATTTGATGCAAAAAAGAGCACACAAGAACCTAGCCGCGGCTGATGGCCTCGCTGAAGGCGCGCGCCATATAGGCCACCGCCGTGATGGCGCGCTCGTATTGCATGCGCATGGGTCCTAATACACCGAGCGACCCCTGCCCCTGATCGCGCACCATATAAGGGGCGGTGATCAACGATAAATGCTCTCCTGCCCCATTGATCTCCTTAACGCCGATTTGCACGTGCACGGGCTCGGGAGCTTCGATGCAACCATTCAGTAATGCTACCAGCCTGCTTTTCTCTTCAATCGCAGAGAGCAATTCGCGCAAGGACTCCGCTCCGGTCAGCTCAGGAGCCGAGGCAAATTGCGCCGCGCCCTCCACATACACTTCGCGGCTTCGGTCTGCATCCAGAAGGGCCGGATCGCATAGTTCCAGCGCAACCGGCAGAAGCTTGCCATAACGCTCCTTGTCGGAAGCCAGCTTGGCCAGCAAGTCAGCTCGAATCGCCTCCAAGGTCCAGCCGTTATAGTGGCGGTTCAGATAGTCGGCGGTCCGATCGAGTTCCGGCTGAGTAAACTCGTGGTCCGGGCGCAACACTTTGTCCCGCGTGGCGCCACCCAGCGAAATCAACACCACGACCACTCGTCCATCGGGCAGGAGAAGGAAACGGACATGCTCCAATACACTATGCGCCAGGGGGGGCATGACGATAATCCCCAGCCCGCGGGAAACGGCGGCCAACATGTGACCGGCGCGCTCGGTGAGCTCTTCAACTGTGGTTGCGCCTTCCAATTCCTTTCGTATCCAGTTTTTATCTTCGTCGTTCAGCTTGGCTTGCGCGGCGATCTGCTGAGCAAAAAAACGATACGCCGCCGCAGTCGGCACTCGGCCGGCCGAGGTGTGGGGCTGGAACAACAATCCCGCATCCTCCAGATCCGCCATGACATTCCGGATACTCGCAGAACTTAGTTGCTCAGCATGCGACTTGGAGATCGCACGGCTCGAGACGGGTTCGCCCGTCGTCACGTACGCGCGCACAATTTCGGCCAAAACCTGCTGATTCCGCTTTGAGTTAAGGACAGAGTCGGTCATAGGTCCCCCGGCATACGCCGGCCCGATATTTCTTTTATTTTAGCTGTCAATTTGGGCGCGCTGCAAGCGATTGGAGTAGTCGATGTAGAGGGTCTTCCACTCGGAATAGAAGTCCAGCGCCGCATTGCCCGCTTCGCGGTGGCCGTTGCCGGTCTCTTTAGTGCCTCCGAAAGGCAAATGGATCTCCGCCCCGATGGTAGGTGCGTTTACGTAAACAATTCCGGTGTGCAGGTCGCGCATAGCCTCGAGTGCGCGGTTTACGTCCTGAGTGTAGATCGAGGCGGAAAGACCGTAGCGCACCCCGTTGGCGACTTCGATGGCCTCATCGAAGCCCTCAATGGGCATCACGGCCACAACGGGACCGAAAATCTCCTCCTGGGCGATGCGCATGCGGGGATCACAATCGCCAAAAATGGTGGGCTCATGGAACCACCCGTTACCCCAGACCCCTTCGGTCAATCGACGGCCGCCGGTCATCAGTTTGGCGCCTTCGTTCTTGCCAATGCCCACGTATTCCATCACCTTGTTGAGCTGTTCTTCATTGATGCACGGCCCCATATCCGCCGTGGGATCGAGGCCGTCGCCTACGCGAAGCGTCTTTGCGCGTTCGACGAATCGATACAAGAAGTCTTTGTAAACTTTCTTGTGCACGGCTACGCGGCTCGCGGCCGTGCATCGCTGGCCTGTCGTGCCGAAGCCGCCCCAGATAGCGCCATCAATGGCCAGGTCCAGATTGGCGTCTTCGAGAACGATTAGAATATTCTTGCCGCCCATTTCCAGATGGCAGGGGCGCAGTTTGGGTGCGCAGGATTGGCTCACCAGCCGGCCCACTTCGCTCGATCCTGTGAAGCTCACCGCAGCTACTTTGGGATGGCTTACGAGCGGCGCACCTACTTCCGGCCCGCCGCCATTCACAACATTGACTACGCCGCGAGGTAGACCTGCTTCCACGAGTATCTGAATCAAGGCGTAGGTCGAAAGAGGCGTGTCTTCGGCCGGCTTGATGACGACCGTGTTTCCGCACACCAGCGCCGGCATGATCTTCCACGAAGGTATGGCCATGGGAAAATTCCATGGCGTAATCAGGGCGCAGACGCCCAGGGGCTGCCGCACGGACATCGCAAATTTGCTGGGCAATTCCGACGGCGTGGTCTGACCGAAAAGGCGGCGTCCCTCCCCGGCCATGTAGTAGGTCATATCAATGGCTTCCTGCACGTCGCCGCGAGCTTCCGCCAGAACCTTCCCCATCTCCCGGGTCATGTCGCGAGCCAAATCGTCTTTACGCTTCACCAAGGTCTCTGCCGCGCGATACAAAATCTCCGCGCGTTTGGGAGCAGGCACCAAACGCCACGATTCAAATGCGTCCGCAGCCGCACGGACTGCGGCGTCCACATCCTCTGCCGTTGACCGGGGAAACATTCCGATCAATTCGCGGCTGTTTGCGGGATTGCGATCTTCAAACGCAAGGCCGCTCGAGGATTCCACCCACTCGCCATTAATGAAATTCTTGAAAACGGTAGGGCCCACTGCGGTGGCCATAAACTCCTCCGAACCTTATCAGGATACAGCTTTGTCAGGGAGTTTGCTGCTGGGTGGAGGCGCTGGCTCCCTGTGTCTGAGGCGTAGGCAAAGGCGCAGCACGGCCTGCGATTTCTGAGCCGAGGCCAAGCTTTTGCAATGTAAGCGCGTCAAGCTTGCCGGTAGCAGTGAGGCCATGGGCGGATTGGTAGTCCTTCATGGCCTGGACCGTCGCGTTGTCCCATTTGCCGTTGGGTTGGCCCTTGTACGTGCCCTGCGTGGCAAGTGCTGATTGAATCTCGGAGATGCGCGCAGGAGTCGGCGCGGTTTGGGCTTTCTGGCGTGGTTTGCGCCTCTTTACCGAACGCGCCTTGGTGCTAACCTTTTTGGGGCTCGAGGGTTTTGCCGCTGTCTTGGAAGTAGTGGTCTGCCGCGCGGCAAGGGCGGGCGCCGCCAAGGCTAAGGCCGCAAAAAACATGAGCGCGGCCGTGAGTTTTGAGATCCTGTGTGCGCGCATCTTTTTATCTACCCGAGACGAACGGCCCGCTCAGCGCAACTGGGGAACAATTCCCGCCAAAAAGATCGTCAGCATGCGCTCGTTATCCGCATGACGCAAAACCTTGAAAACGACGTCCTCTCCCGGCTTTAATGCCGCCATTTGCTTGCGATAATCGGCCGCGGAACTGACCTGCTGGTGATTGATCTCCTGGATCAGATCTCCGCGCACGAACCCGACGTCCTCCGCGAACGTGGCGGGATCAACTCCGGAAACAACAGCGCCCCGATTGTTCAGAAAGTCGGCGCGCCGCGTTCCATTCGTACCGATGTCTTCGACCCGCAGCCCTAAATCGGCCGGCACCACTTGAGCCGGCTGCGCGGGCGTTTGCTCATCGCCATAGCTGGATACACGATCCGGGAAGAGCTTGGCGCGATCCTCTACGATAACGTCGGCTTCATGTTGCATGCCGCCGCGCATGTAAATAATGTGCACTTTGCTCCCGACTTCGGTTTGGGTAATTGGGTCCACCAGGTCGCTGCCTGATTTGACGGGCTTACCGTTGACCGTCGTGACCACGTCACCCGGCTGAATCCCAGCCTTAGCTGCCGGGCTGCCCGGCTCCACATATTGCAAGACCATGCCGTTGGCTGCGCCGAGTTCCCGAAGCACGATTGGATTGTTGCTCTGCTCCTCCTGAAACGTGACGCCGATCGAGCCGCGAGTCACCTTCCCGCGCTGCACGATTTGGTTGTAGACGCCGATGGCCATATTGGACGGCAAAGCGAAACCCACGCCCTCATAGCCTCGCCCGCCTGTCATGATGGCGGTATTGATGCCAATGACGCTGCCGGTCATGTCCACCAGCGGCCCGCCCGAATTACCGGGATTGATGGGCGCGTCCGTCTGCAGGAAGTGCTGGAACTG
Source organism: Acidobacteriota bacterium (assembly GCA_003224175.1). Lineage (GTDB taxonomy): Bacteria > Acidobacteriota > Terriglobia > Acidiferrales > UBA7541 > Palsa-189. The sequence continues at coordinate 9,211 of QHYQ01000198.1, read as the reverse complement.
CCGCCCGACGTTACCGCGGTCTTTGGCGCTGATGATTCCGGCGGTCACGGTCGCTTGCAATCCGAATGGGCTCCCAATCGCAAGAACCCAATCGCCCACATGCACGCCGCTGGAATTGCCCAGCCTGACGACAGGCAGTTCGCGATTCGCTTCAATTTTGACTACAGCCAGGTCCGTCTCTTTGTCCACTCCGATGACCTTGGCCGTGTAAAGCGTAGGTTCCGTATTCAACTGCACTTGAATCTTGGTCGCCTGTTCGATTACGTGATTATTCGTGAGTATGAATCCCTTCTTGTCCACGATAATGCCGGAGCCCAGGCTTCGCTCTGCCTCAGGTCCCTCGTTGGGAGAGTCGAAGAACCGGTTGAAGAAATCGTGAAATGGATCTGCACCCCCGCCGCGATTTTGCGGCTGTCCCTTCCTGTCAATGACCTGCGTGGTGGAGATATTCACCACGGCAGGTTCATCGCGCTGTACGATCGCGCCGAAGGCACTGGACAACGTGACAGGGTTAGGAAGCTCGAGGGGCGTGGCCCCGCTCGGCAGGAATGAGTGTGTCGCGATCACCCGCCCGGAAATCACGGTTCCGATGAGAATTCCGAGTGACAACGTCAAGCCGACGAGCAGACTGGCAACAAACTTCCGGTTGCGGGCCCAACTGGCCAATTCCCGTAACTGAATACCCATGAGTTCTCCCGAGGGCCGCTGAATGCCGGCATAGATGGGATGTTGGATTATAGCATCCGTCTAGGCCTCGATAGGAAAATCGGTTGCACCCATTTGTCTGGGGGCCAACCTGTTCTCCCGGGCAGTCTCTGATCGTCTCTGTGTTTTCAGCACTTGTGGACCTCTGTCTAGGCTTGAGGTTGTGACGAACGAGAATTTAACAAGGAGGGAACGGAGACAAAGAGTATGCGAATGGAAAGGATCTGGGCCAGTCGCAACGGGCTGAGGCGCGGCGAGTGCAACAAGGCAGCGGGGCGAACAGTGAACAAGGGCGGAGTGGTGTCCGAGAAACACCTCGGAACCGAGGTTTCTTTCGGTTGCATATCGACACGAGTCCGCCTCGTCGGGAGAAGGCGCTGAAACGGCTACAGTGGCAAGGAGCGGTAGCCCCTTATCGAGCTTGCGGCATCGAAGAAACTCCATTAGGCTGGCAAGAGCTGCCAGCGGTGTCTTCCCTCCTCACCCGCTATCGGTGCCATTTCAGTTGCAGCTCAATTTCTTGTGAAGGAAGGGTGATGCGCAAAAACACTTGGGCGGGCGTCGCGGCGGTAGTGCTGTGTTTGTCCTTGACTGCCTGCAGAGACACAAAAACTCTGCAAGAGAACGAGCAATTGAAGGCCCAGGTTGCGGAGCTGCGGAAAGAGAATGGCCAATTAGGAAATAATCTCCAAACCGTGACAGCTGCCCGAGATGCGCTGACGAAAGAGAACGAGGCGCTTAAGGCGCAGCTTAGGGGCCGGAGGACGAAGCAGTCGAGAACGAAAGCTTCGACTCGAAAGCCTCGTCGGAGCTGAAGCTCTCGGCGCTTAATAGCGACGGCCGTTTGGAGCGTGCGAACTGCTTCTTTTCAGTAGAAACAAACACAAAATGGGGGTGGCTGCATGAAAACGTTCGAGGTGCGATTTCGCTATCAAGATAGAAAGGAAGGAACGGTCGAATCGACGGTCCGTGTGGATGCCTCGAGTCTTCCGGGAGCCGTTGCCAAATCGGCACGTGAGTTTGTCAGAGGCTTGGACCGGAAACAGAGGTTCGATATGAACAAGAGCGGACTCGAAATAACGGCCAAGCCTGTCGATTCAACAACTCAGGCGCAAGCAGAGACGACCGCGCAAGCCTCTACTGGCTGAGACATACCGCGCCTGAGCCTCGTCGCGAATGTGCCCCAAAAGGGAAGGCGGAACCGCCGGGGCGCTGATCCCTCGACCGTTCCGCCTCCTCCACAGAAACTCGGACCGTCGGGTTTCCTAGCCTTGCGTAGTTATGCGCAAAGCCAGATTTTGCCCTCCCTCCATTGCCTCGTACTCGACAGTGACGTCGGTGCCGACTTTCACAGCGCAGCGCGGTTGTCCTCCTGGCCCTATGCTAAAATACACACACGATGGCTCCACGAACGATGTACGAGAAAATCTGGGAATCCCACATGGTGCGCGAGGTTCCCGGGGAACCCAGCCTGATCTATATTGACCGCCATCTGGTACATGAAGGCACTTCCCCGCAAGCTTTTGCGGGAATCGAAGCTGGAGGCCGCAAGGTCCGCCGCCCGGACCTCACCTTTGCGGTGATGGATCACTCGGTTCCGACCAAGAACCGGGAATTGCCCATCGTGGATGACAATGCGCGGCTGCAGTTTGAGGCCCTGGCGCGCAATTGCAAAAACCATGGCGTGCACCTGTTCGACATGTTCAGCCGCAATCAGGGCATCGTGCACATCATTGGCCCCGAACTGGGCATTACCCAGCCCGGCCTTACGATCGTCTGCGGCGATAGTCACACTTCCACACACGGAGCTTTTGGCGCTCTGGCCTTCGGCATCGGGACAAGCGAAGTCGAGCACGTGCTGGCCACGCAGTGTTTGCAGCAGGATCGCTCCAAGACCATGCTGGTCACATTTAGCGGCAAGCGTCCGCTGGGCGTATCTTCCAAAGACCTTATTCTGGCGCTCATCGGCAAGATCGGCATCTCTGGCGGGACCGGTCACGTGATCGAATATGGGGGCGACACGATCTCCCGGCTATCGATGGACGCGCGCATGACCATTTGCAATATGAGTATCGAGGGTGGCGCGCGAGCAGGAATGGTGGCTCCCGACCAAACCACATTCGAGTATCTCGAGGGTCGGCCGTTTGTGCCGCGCGGGCGGGAGTTTAACTTTGTCGTTGATCAGTGGATGGAACTGCCGAGCGACTTCGGCGCGATATTCGATAAAACCCTGGAGCTGGATGCCGCGCAAATCGCTCCGCAGGTCACCTGGGGCACGAACCCCGGCATGGTCACGAGCGTCACGGACCGCGTGCCCGATCCGAATTCGTTCCGCGACCCCGATGAGCAGAAGGCGGCGGTTCGCGCGCTGGAATACATGGCGCTTCGCCCGGGAACACGCATCGTAGATATCCCGGTCGATCGCGTGTTCATTGGGTCATGCACGAACTCGCGTCTGGAGGACTTGCGCGCGGTCGCGCGCGTGGTTCGCGGCAAGCACGTCGCGCGCACGCTCAAAGCCGCTCTGGTTGTGCCGGGCTCGCGTGTGGTCAAAGCCAAAGCGGAAGAGGAAGGGCTCGACCGCATTCTCCGCGAGGCAGGATTTGAGTGGCGCGACGCGGGCTGCAGCATGTGTATCGGCATGAACGACGACGTGCTGCCGCCCGGCGAACGCAGCGCGAGCACATCGAACCGTAATTTTGAGGGGCGCCAAGGCAAAGGCAGCCGCACACATCTGGTGAGCCCGATCATGGCCGCGGCAGCGGCGATTGCAGGGCATTTCGTGGACGTCCGCGAACTCGGCGTGGACGTGACGGAGTAGCACGATGCAGCCGATCTCCAAACATACCGGCTTGGTGATGCCGCTCGATCGCGTGAATGTCGATACCGACCAGATGGTGCCCAAGCAATTTTTGAAAGCTCTTACGCGCCAGGGGTTCGGACGGAATCTTTTTTATGATTGGCGCTACCTTCCTGGCGAGGTTCCCAATCCCGAATTCGTGCTGAATTTTCCGCGCTATCGCGGAGCATCGGTGCTGCTGGCTCGCGCCAATTTCGGCTGCGGCTCCAGCCGCGAACACGCGCCTTGGGCGCTGCTCGATTACGGCTTCCGAGTGATCATCGCGCCGAGCTTTGCCGACATTTTTTATAACAATTGCTTCAAGAATGGCATCTTGCCCATCACTCTGCCGGATGCGCAGGTGGATGAACTCTTTCGCCGCGGCGAAGCCCATGTAGGCTACCAACTCACCGCAGACCTTCCCAGCCAAACGATTAGCGATGCGCAAGCCCTCGAATTCCATTTCGATATCAACGATTTCCGCAAAACGGTGCTACTCGAAGGGCTTGACGATATCGGTTTGACCTTGAAGCACGAACCGGATATCACCGCCTACGAGCAGCGCCACGATCCGCAAGCCAATCTCCACCAAGCGGTCGATTTCACGCAGTAATTCCGACGCAGTAACTACCACTCGGACCGTCCTCGCGTGCACTACGGCAGCGAACTGGACTTGGCCCTGGCAGATAGATTCAAGCGCACCGCCAACCGTTGGGAAGTCGGCTGGCGGTTTGGTCGCTATTGGGCGGACCGCCTCTTCACTAACGCACTGCGCACTTCGGTCTATACGAGCTTCACGCTGTAGAGATCTTCCGAATCCGAGCGTCAAACTTTACGTAAAGTGTTGGATTGTCTCGGAGGCGGAACGGACGCTTCGGCGGCTGGAGCGGGCCCCCGCAATTCGGCAACGAGAATTCCACCTAGAATCAAGGACGCGCCCGCCAGCGATCGGGCGCCGAGCCGCTCATGGTAAAACGCGAAGGAAGTCAGGCCGGCAAACACGGGTTCCAGGGTGAAAATAATCGCTGCATGATTTGCACTGGTGTACTGCTGTGCCCAGACCTGCACGGAAAAAGCCAGAGCCGTGGCGAAAATTCCGGTGGCCATCACGGCCAGGATCAGCCCCGGTGTCCAGACGACGCGCGGCTGCTCTGCACCAATCAAAGCAAAAAACGGAACGCACAAAACTGTAAACAACGCCGTAATGGCGACCTGAATCAGCGTAAGCGCGCCCGGAGAATAGCGGATGGTGTAATGGCCGATGCTGATAACGTGCAGCGCAAACATGAAGGCGCAAGCGAGGATCAGCAGATCGCCGCGGTTGAGCGCCGCCAATCCCGAGGACGGAACAGCCAGAAAGTAAAGACCGGCAAACGCCGATAGCGCACCGAACCAAACCCATAAAGGGACGCGACGTGACCCGAACAACGCCAGCAAGACAGGGACGAGCACGACAAAGAAGCCGGTAATGAAGGCGGCTTTGGAGGGAGTGGTCAGCTTGAGCCCTGCAGTCTGAAATGCGTACCCGCCGAACATGCAACAGCCGATGAGGGCTCCGGCGCGCAGGCCGCTCGCCCCAACACTCCGAAGCTCGCCCCCATACATGAGAATCAATACCGCGGTAGCGAGAAGAAAGCGCAGAGCCAGAAACACAAACACCGACGCATGGGTCAAGGCATCCTTTACCAAAACGAAGGTAGCCCCCCAAATCAGGGTGCAGCAGATGAGCAGAAGATCGGCTTTGAGCTTCCGAGGCACGCGCGCAGGCGGTGAGATCAGTCAGTTGGCGGATTCAGCCCGGCCACTTGCAGCAATGTAAGCAAAACTCGCTGCATCCCAATCTCGCGGCCCGTGGGATCGTACCATTCCTGGAGCGAATGCGCGCCGCCGGAGCTTCCTCCGGCCCCGAGCGCAATCGCCGGAAGCCCCAATGAAAGCGGAATATTGGCATCGGTCGAGGACCGTTCCATGCGCGCGCGATTGCCGAGATAGTCGTCGGCTTTTTGCACGGCGGCGAGAAGCGGAGAGTGCTCTGCCAATTCACCGCCCGGCCTCACACCGAGCACCTTCGTGTCTATCGACAAAGCTGCACGACTGGCCACGCCGTGCTCGCGTGCAGCTTGCATCTCCTCATCCACGCCGCTCTGTATGGCCCGGCTCAGGACAGTTTCCAATTTGAGAATTTCGGGTTCAGCTTCCGAGCGCAGATCTACCTTAATGGTAGCTTTCGCCGGGATCGAGTTCACCGATGTACCGCCTTCGATGCTGCCGATATTGAAGGTGGTCCTAGGGCTATCGGGGGCGGGCGTTTTCAAAAAGAGCGCGATACCGCGGGCGAGCGCATCGATGGGATTCGGCACGCCGAAGTCGGACCAGCTGTGGCCGCCCAGGCCTGTGATGGTGATTTCCACGCGGCGCGACGCCAGGGCCGCGGTAGTGACGTAGTCGATGGACGCGCCGTCGAGAGCGATCACATAGCGGAGTTGCTTGCGGTAGTTTTCCACCAGTTTGCGAATGCCGCGCAGGTTGCCCTCTCCCTCTTCGCCCACATCGGCAACGAAAAGAATGGAACTGCGCGTTTCCAGCTTCGTGTCGCGCATAATGCGCGCGATGGCGGGCAAAGTGGCCAGCCCGGCTCCGTTATCGGAGATGCCCGGCGCCCACAGCTTGCTTCCCTCGCGGCGCACGCGCACATCCGTGCCCACCGGAAAGACGGTATCCAGATGGGCCGTAATCAGGACGAACTCTCCCCTTGCGCTACCCGCGCGCTCACCGATGACGTTGCCTGCCTGATCCGTATGCACTTTCAGGCCTGCATCGGATAAGAGCTTGGCAAGGTGCGTTCCACGCAGAGACTCGCGAAACGTGGGCGCGGGGATTTCGGTGATGCGAATCTGTTCCTCGGTTACCGAGGGAGCTTCGCTCGCGAGCTTCGCCAATGCAGACTGTCAGGATCTCTTCGTCGGTCAGCACGCGCGAAGCCTTTTTGGCCGTATCGAAAATGCGCAAGACCAGTTCTTCCGTAACGGGAATGTCGTGCCGTTCGAGCCAGTATTGCACGTTGGAGCGGCCGCTCAATGGGCCGACCTCGATCACTTGCTCAAGGCCGAACAAGTGCGAGGGCACGCCGCTATAGACGGTATTCGCCAGCATGGGATCGGATTTCTTGAAGGCTTTTATGATTGCGGCGGCGTGGACTCCGGTGGCTGTGCGGAATGCGTCGCGGCCTACCACGGGATAATTTGGCGGAATGGGAATACCGGTGGCGCGCGCCACGGTCTCGCAATATCGCTTCAGTTGCGAGAGATCCCGGTCAATCAGACCGAGTAATCGCAGATTAACCAGCATAAGCTCCATGGGCGTATTGCCCACGCGTTCGCCCAACGAATTCGCGGCCGCGTGCACCTGGTCGGCGCCGGCCAGAACGGCGGCGAGCGAATTTGCCACGGCGAGACCCCGATCGCAATGCCCGTGCCAATCGACGCGAACCTCCACTCCGCAAGGCGCCACGATTTTTTCGCGCACGAACTGCACTAGGCTATAAGCCCCCAGCGGCGTGGCGTGGCCCACCGTATCGCACAAAACGATGGACGTGGCGCCGCAGCGAATTGCCGTCGAATAGAGCCGCTCAATGGTTTCGGGATCGGTGCGCACGGTATCTTCCGTTACGAACATGTCCGCAAGGCCGTGCCGCACCGCAAAGCTCACCGCATGTTCCACCGTGCGTTGTAGATGGTCGGTTGTCCAGTCTTCGACCAGCCGTCGAATAGGGCTCGAACCCAAGAATGTGGAGGCTTCGATGGCAATGCCGGCGTGCTGTGAAATTTCCACGATGGGCCGAATGTCATTTTCGTGCGTTCGCGCGGCGCAATTCGGCCTGATCTTCATGCGCGAACGGGCGATCTCCTTCGCCAAGGCCTCGGTATCGGCGTAAGCGCGCGACCCGGCACCGGGCAGGCCGATATTTACCATCTCAATTCCGAGAGCCTCCATCAGATGGAGAATCTCAATTTTTTCGCCGATGGAAGGATCGGTTACGGAGGGATTTTGCAGGCCGTCTCGCAGAGTCTCATCATCCAGTGTGACTTTCCGGCACGTATCGAACTGGATCCGCCCGACCTTATTCCAGTCGTAGATCAGTTCTGCATCATTCATCGTAATTGGCCGTCAAGTCTTTCGGATCGGGCGTTTCCGGACTGGGCCTTTCGGGACCCGGGCCGCGCGCTCATCCGGAGTGACTCAATCTGCTCGCTCTCTGTCGGATAGTCGTACCAGCGCTTCAGATGCCCAGCGCAGAGCTTTCCTTTGGCATCCTTTTCATCACAAGCACGCTGCCGGTGTTTGCAAACCTTTATCTTGGTTAGCGCCGGCGCGGTCTCTTCAGCGACTGGTGCCGCCGTTGCAGTTGCCTGCGCGCTGACGGTAACTTTCTGCGCTGCGTCGGGTGTATCGCCCATTGGATTCTAATTTCTCCTGCCGGTTTCCCCGGAGCTCATCGACTCTACTGCGTATTCTACTCGAACGGTTTTAAGCAGGCGAATCACGATGGGCGCCTTGGCCGAACCTTCGCCGCACCGCGTTAACAACTCAGCTCCCGCGAGTTTTGCCCGCAAGGGAATCGGTCGGATCAGGATATTCCACCGATTGCAAGCACAAGCCATGAGGCGGCGCCGTCGGTCCGGAACAAGCGCGATCGCGTTTTTCCAGCAGATGCGGAATCTCGCCTGCGGGAAGGCGGCCGCGGCCTACCTGTAACAGCGTGCCAACAATTTTTCTGACCATGTAACGCAAGAATGATGAACCTCGAATCCGATAAATCCATTCCTCCGGGCAGTGCTGCTGATCGGGAATGGAGCTCCAAAGACTGGACCAGCTGCCGCCCGACCCATCGATGAGTTCGGAACAAAAAACCGAACGGATCGTAGTTCGATCCCGATCCTCTTCCTCGGAGCCCGTCGAAGCTGAAAATGAAGTGAAATCGCGTTCGCCTTCAAAATAACGTGCGGCCGCTGCCATGGCGGCAAAGTCGAGTTCCTGGGGAACATGCAAGACATAGCGCCAGCGGAATGGCGGAACAACCGCGCCCCGATAGATCGAATAGACATACGTCTTGGCCTGCGCCATCCAGCGGGCATGGAAGTTTGGCCCGACTTCCTCAGCTTCCCGGACGCGAATCGATGGCGGCAGCAGCGCATTGCAGCCGCGGTGAAACTCCTCGGGCGCGAGTTCCGAATGCGTCTTGAAACTGACGATCTGACCCCAAGCGTGGACGCCTGCATCTGTCCGGCCTGCGCCATGCAAGTTCAAGCGTTCCTGTGTTAACTGCTCTACTACGCCCGTAAGACGGCCTTGAATCGTCGGCTGGCCAGGCTGAATTTGCCAGCCGCGAAAATCCGTGCCGTCGTAGGCCACAGTCAACTTGATATTGTGCATGGGTCCGATACCCCAAACATGGGCAGAGCCGACGTGAGTTGGAGACCCCGGCCATGGGACCTGACATACTGACGACGCTCCCCATCCCACCGCTTCCGCGCTGGGCTACCTTGTGTCGTCCCGGACGGAACTAAAACCCCCGGGGCCCGCAGCAAAAAACACGTTGCCGAGTCCCAGGCTTTAAGCCTCTGTAATAGTTCAAGGTCACCCCTCCCCCCTTTTTTCTACAAGTGT
>QHYQ01000428.1 GCA_003224175.1 Acidobacteriota bacterium | reverse complement strand
GCGGCGTTCAATCGCAAGGACTGGCCGGAGTTCCTCCTGAATCGCGGCGATTTTGGCCCGGCGCTCGGGGCGGCGCAGGAGATGGCAGGCAGCCGGTCGGCGCTGAGCCGCGCCGCCGGGCATTGCCTGGCCGGCATTGCCCTGGTTGCCCTGCATCGGAGCGGTGAAGCCGAGGCCCAGCTGAATTCTGCGCAAATGGAAGCGAGAGGCCTCAACCGCGCTGACGCAGCGGCCGTCTCGCCATATTTGGATCTGCTCGAGCTGGCCCTGATGCTGGGGCGCGGGTCGCTGGCGGACGCGCCGCCGCTCGTGGAACGGATCAGCCAATACACCCGGCGCGCCACGAGCGCCGATTCCTGGTCGCAGGGGCTTTTCCGCGTTGAAGTGCTCTCGAATCTCGCCCGCCAGACCGGCCGATGGGAGATCGCGGAACAGTTGGCGGGCTTGATGCTCGCCGTGGACCCTTATTACGGCGGTTCCCATTATGCGAAGGCTCTGGCCGCCGAGCACAGCGGAGACCGAGCGGTGATGACGCAAGAATTCGACGCTGCCAAGAGCTACTGGAACCGCGCGGATGTGGATTTCCCGCCGCTGGCGGTCATCAAGAAGGCCTCCTCGATCCCGGGCGCACCTAAAGCCGAGCAGGGCCTTGGCGGCGCGGCTCCGCGCGAATCCAGCCAATCCAATCCAAAAATTAGTTAAATCCCCTTATACCAATCCGGAAACCAACTGTGGTATGATGCGCGCAAGTTAAGGGGGTAGCTCACATGCCGATTACTCAAAAGTATATACAAACGGTAGGTGAGGGTGTTTTTTCGAGGTGTTTCGGCATCGTTCTGCCAATTTTGGGGGCACTGCTGCTGACAGCGGTATTGCCAGCGCGGGGCTTGGCCCAGAGGCTGGGTGGCACGCTGCAAGTGGAAGTGACCGATAAGAGCGGCGCGACGGTTCCCGGAGCGAAGGTTACGGCCACAAATGAGGACACTAAAGTCATTACCGCCGCTACGACCAGCGGCGACGTTTACGTTTTTCCGGACCTCCTTCCGGGTTCCTACACGGTTGAAGTCACCAAGGACGGATTCAATAAATACGTCCGCGCGCACGTCAACGTCCTTCCCAACCAAACTGTGGACGCGCCTGCAACCTTGGAAGTTGGCAGCGTGGCCACGACCGTGGAGGTGACGGCGGAAGGCGAGGCGCCCATCGAGGTTACCTCCTCGCAAATACAGTCTGGATTTACGGGAACTTTTGCGGAACAGCTACCCATTAACACGATCGGCGGAGACGTGAAGGAACTAGCGGTCTTCCTTCCCAATACGACAACCCAACCTGGGGGCGTTATTGGGTCTGGTGGTTCAGTTGGCGGCCTGAGGCCCCGCTTCAACGCCTTTACCATCGACGGGGCGGATGACAGTAATCCTAACACTAGCGGTTTCTATACGCCGGTCATCGAGGACTCGGTACAAGACGTCACCGTGCTTACGAATCAGTTTAACGCCGAGTACGGTCGTTCCGCGGCCGCGATCTTCGCCACTACCACCAAATCCGGGACCAACAATTTTCACGGCGAGGCGCATGAATATAATCGCAACAAACACTATGATGCCTGGGATAATCAGGAACAGGAACGCGGCCACCAGGACCGCTACGACTATAATCGTGTGGGCGCCAGCATCGGCGGGCCGATCCTCAAAAACAGACTTTTCTTCTTTGGTGCTTTCGAGTATCAGAACGAGGGCAAGGCCTCTTCAGGACCCACCGTCAATACACCCACGGCAGACGGATTGGCCGCTCTGAAGGCTGCGGCGGACCCCGCCGTTCTTGCGATCCTCAATCAGTTGCCGACGGCGGCCGTTGCAAACTCAACGACCACGGCAACGCTAAAGGGAGTCTCCACGGTGATACCAATAGGGACTTTCCAAGGTGTGGGTCCGAACTTCACCCATCAACATGACTTCATCGTCAGTCTGGACGAGACATTTGGCAAACATTCCATTCGTGGCCGTTACATTTATGACAGGCAGCGCACGCCACAAGTCAATCCTGAACTGCCTCTGGCGCAGTTCACCGGTACCAATAACTCAGATAACCGTAAGGTGATATTGAATGATGTTTGGTCGGCATCTTCCAGCCTCGTGAATCAATTCTGGTTTTCTTTTTCCCGCGCGGTTGGTCCGCAGCTGACAGTGCCATCGGGCATGGAGAACTTCCCCAACGTGAAAATCGATGAACTGGGCGTCAACCTCGGGCCGTTTGACTGTTCTCCGCAGACCACGATTGAAAATACCTACCAGTGGCGCGATGACGTCACCAAGACATTTGGCAAGCACACCGTGAAGGTCGGGGCCGAGGTACGCAACAACATCGCTCCCGGCGGATTCCTGCCGCGTGCCCGCGGCGAGTGGGATTACGCCACCTTGACTACCTTCATCAATGACCAAATTCCGGACGGACTCAACGGGGCGCTTCGTGGTGCAGGCTCGGGTTTTTTTCCAGCCAATTTCCACTCGATCTACGGATTCGGCCAGGACGACTGGAAGATTACGGGCAGATTGACGTTGAATCTCGGCCTGCGTTATGAATACAACAGCGTCTACAAGGGCGGCGAGCTGCAGAACCTGAACGCCATTTCCAACGATCCGGCGTTCGGCCTCATCTTCCGCACACCGAAGCCGGATCGAAACAACTGGGCGCCGCGATTTGGCTTTGCCTATGATCCGTTTGGCGCTGGACGATGGTCAGTCCGCGGCGGAGTCGGGGTCTTCTACGACATTATCCCCTCGAACTTCCCGTCGTTGGCACTGCCACCTCAATTGCAGAGTGAGCAGAATCCTGTCCTAAGCTGCACGCTTGGCCCTGCGTCACCGGCTTGGTGTACTAATCCGGCCATCGGATTCTTGCAAGGAGGCGGCTTATCGCAGGTAAACCTTCCGCCGACCGACCAAAAGAGCGCTCGAGCTGCAACTCAAGGCTTCATGCCGGACAATACGGATCCCAAGATCTTTACCTGGAGCCTCAGCGTGCAGCACCAGATCGGGAACAACTCGACCGTCGAGATACGTTATTTGGGGAACCATGGTCTTGAATTGCCCGCTCAGATTCGCCTCAATAGTTTCAATCCCCTCAACCCGGTCACGCCTGGCGGTGGAATCACACCCCTTCCAACATACTTGTCGTCCTCTACCGTGCCTGCGGCCGTCCCAAGCCCAGCCAGCACCTTGCTCAACTTCGATAACTTCGTTTCACCGCTCAAATTAGATGGTTTTAAGGCCAATGTCACCGTGCATGAGCCTTGGGCCTCGAGTATCTATCACGGGGGATCGGTCACATTCACGCATCGGGTAGGGCATGGTCTGACGGTCCAGGCAGATTACACGTTCGCGCACGTGGACGATGATGCGACCAATGAACTCTTCAGCAGTTACGTCAATCCCCGGCGCGCCCAGGACGGCTATAACCTGAGAGCCGATTGGGGGCGCTCGGCCTTGGACATTCGGCACAAGTTCGCGGTGGCCATTGTCTACGCCATCCCCAACGTGGGGGTGAGTAACAAAGTGGTTCGCGGCTTCGCAAATGGCTGGCAACTGAGCACCAGTTATCTGGCGCAGTCAGGGCAGCCCGTTACTGCCCAATCCGACGCCGATTCCAATGGGAACGGCGACGTCGCGGGCGATCGGGTCATCCTGAATCCTAATGGGGTTGGAAACACCGGCACCGCCACCGATTTTGTCTGCAATGACGGGCCGGGAGGGGCAACGCGCATTGTCTCCGTGGCTTCCGTTGATCCCACCTTGGGCATACCCTGCGGCCCGCTCGTGGGAACCCCGCCGGCCTATACCGACGCAAATATAGTCGGGTATGTGGTACAAGATCCCAAGGCGAAATACGTTCAGGCTCAGACGGGATCGGTCTCAACTGTTGGACGCGATACGATCTCTACGCCGGGACTGAATATCTGGAATATGGGGCTGCTGAAGAACATTACACTGACCGAGCGATGGAGGCTGCAGTTCCGTATTTCGACGTTTAATACCTTCAATCATCCCAACCCCAGCATTGGTTTGCCGACAAACAATGGAACCATAGACCAGCTCCAGAATCCCAATCCCTTCACCGCGGCTTACACGAATGTTGATTCGGGAAATCTCTTCCTGAATAACACCGTGTTCAATGGCGGTCGCCGGAATGTGGAGCTTGGGATGAAGATTATCTTCTGAGCTGCGCGGGAATCACGGAAAGTCCGGAGGGAGGGCTGACGGGCCCTCCCTTCTTTTTTTTGCTGCTGCGCGGCTAGATTTGCGAGTAGGCGGTGGGCGTCAGGATCACGTTGGTGATATTGGAGACAATGGTCTCGAACGCGTAGCGCGGTTGCGTCGAATACGCCTTCCAGTCGTCCGAGCCTCGGAACGCGGCCCACTTCTTGTCCCGGTCCGCCAGATTATCGAACGCCAGCATGTAGGTCAGATTCGGCAGGCGCGTTCCGACGAGCGTGTCGCTGTAGAACACCTGCTCGACGCCGGCTTTCGTGAAAATTTCCGCTTCGCCCGACTGCATCATCTCCACTTTGCGCTTGTGATCCTGATCGGTGGCGCCTTCGTAGATGCGCAGCTCGAAGACACGCGGGCCGCGCGTTTTCGTGGCCGCCGGCGGCGTGAGCTTGGGCCATTTCTCGAAGGCCTGCAGGAAGGAGCTCTCCATGCGGTCGAAGGCCGGCTCCTTGGCGGGAGCGTTCAAAAAGGCAGCACCGGCCTTCATGTACTCGGCGTCCTTCGACAGGTGCGTTTCCACAGTGGCCAGCGTCTCGGCGGAGGCGCCCGGCATCAGGACGTAGATCGTCGGCGTATCCGGCCCAATCGCAAGATCGAACACACCGACGGGGCCGATGC
>QHYQ01000197.1 GCA_003224175.1 Acidobacteriota bacterium | reverse complement strand
TAAACGTCCGGACGCCGTTTGAGTCATAGCGGAAGAGATCCTCCGGGAATATGGTCCGCGATGGAGGGGTGGGGAGGGCCGAGCCGAGGCCGAGGACCTCGTTAATTTCATGCGAGACCACCGCCATGAGATCGTATTTGTTGGAGTCCTGTTGACCCGCGCGCGAGAGATTCATAATTGACGTGTTTAACCCGATCTTGCCGTCGGGTCGGCCTGGGAGCGGATTCTCGATGATTCCTACAGCCCTGAGGTTCGGGAGCGTGACGTTTATGTTCGGATTGTTATTTACAGGGTTGTTCGGGCCTGCCCCGAGATGAGCGAGGGCGACTGCGTCGTTGCTGCTTTTCGCATCGGCCGTAAGTGCCGTGAGGTACGATGAGTATAATATGGTATCGAAGGACGTCGAGCTTTGCCCGAGCCCGCTGTTCATCTCCTGGAACGTGATATTGACAGTGATTGGATCGGTGAAGGTTGCTTCGTAGACTCCAATCGTCGAGTTGATTGTCGCCTCAATGGTAGCGGCGTTGGAATCGCTGATGATTGTGCTGTCGTAGGTTGGGACGATAACGAAGCTGCTCGCGTAGGTCGCGTTGCAAGCGAAGATCGTCGCAAAGAACGCCAGAAAGACTAGCGCGCGACGAATGCAGTCTTTACGCCGATCAACCGCGGTGAATCCAAGATTCATGTGCGAAACCTCCGGGAACCTGAACCTATGACCACACGAAGCCGACCACGCAATCGATTCCAAATATCGCCACTCACGAACCAGCGGCGGCTCCCCCCAGAAGCGCACCGACTCAGGCGCTCCCCGGCCGGTGACGTGGGAAATAACCATGCCACCCAGAGATCCCGAGGGCGTTGTTGCGGGCACCATGGTGGCGTACGTCGCGCGGCCGTCACCAAAGGCGACTATCAATTTGCGAAATACCTCGCCACAAGCCATTCACTCAATCGACGAGCACAGTGGAACTGCCCCGAAGTGAAGAACTTCTCTACCTGTCTTGTCGACACAACGGCGTTTGACCGACTGTTGACATCGAATCGTAGGCAGTTCCGGGTCCATTCTTGCTCTGCGCGGAAAACAAGGAAGTTACTTACGTTTCCGACGACCAAAAAACAAAACATTTAGACAAATAAATCAAATTGTTACAGACAAGATGCCGTGCTCTGCGTGTTCCCGCTCATGGCCTCAGCCCTTGCAGGAACAGTCTGAATAGCGGGTGGTAGAGCTTGTATTTGCCTCGTCCTGTACGAACAAGGAGGCCTTTGTCGGTTAGCCTGCGAAAGTAAACGTAATCTGACTGCTTAACGAATTGGCCTGGAGTGAATTCGTGGTCGGACGATTTGGCAAGCGTCCGCAGGAGTTCGTTTTCCCTATCAGAGACTTGCCCCAGATCGAAGGAGAATTTCTCTTGTTCGAGTTGCTGGAGAATTTCCGGCCAATGACGCGCGGGGCTCCCCGGCACCGAGCTTCCCACATGAGCCAACAGTTTGCGGCTGATGAAAGCTAGGAAAAAAGGATGACCCAGCGTTTTGTCAAAAAGCCAGCTTGCCAGCGCCTGGGATGTTTCAGGAGTCTTCCCAAAGACTGCTTGGACGTAGTCGCTGGTCTCTTCGGGGGTGAACGGGGCAATGTACAGCTTGTTGTAAAACCGAACCGCAGGCTCGGCGAAGCTGCGGATTCCTGAGAAGTAGCTGGCCTTGGCGGAGAAACACACGCTGTAATTCAGACTATCGATCCCAAACGATTGAAACTGATCTCTGATGGCCAGGGCTGCGGCTGCTGTACTCGGGAGATTATGTAGATCGTCCAGGAGGAAGATTGCTCCATTGAAATCGGATGGCTTCACGAAGCGCTTCCAGGCATCATCTAGTGCATGACTGAGAAGGGCGCTGCCAGAACTCAAGAAACGTGCCGTTTCGCGTTCGAGATTTAGACCTCCGACGCTTATTCCCTTGAGTTTCCAATTTTTTGCTTCAGCGCGCACGCGGTCGACAATGGATTCCGACCTCGCCAGGGTTTCGGCCAACTTGTCTAGTAGACGCTCTGCAAGGCGGCGGTAATCAATTAGGTCTGTCCCGACTGATAGGCTCACAGGGAGAAACCTGTGCTCGGGTCGAGCAGAGATGGCGGCAAACTTGAGAAGCAAACTGCTTTTGCCGATACCCCAGTCGCCAAGCACTGCAAAGGAGGTCATCCTGCGGGTGACGGAGCTGTGCCGGAGTGCCTCTTCAAATGCTTCAATTTGACGGTATCGTCCAATGAACTGTTCTGGCCTAGCGGGAAAATTTGGTTCTGGCAGCACCGTGGGCCCCCAAGTTGCGGAATTGGGCCGGAACCCATTTTGTCAGTTTTGTCAGTTTTGTCAGTTTCGTGCCTGCGGAGCGTTGAGTTGGCGACCTCTCTGGGTCGCCAACTCAAGGATTTGTGACTTAACCGACTTGGGTATCACGGCTTAGCCGATTCCATAGCCGTGCTCCCGGCCCCCGAAGCTGTTGTAAGAGCCATCCGGCAGATCGATGTACACGGCATAGCCTCGTGGGTCGCCGTTGAAGTGGTTTAAGGCCATTCCTGCCCGCGCCAATATGCTCCGAACCTTGTCTTCCAGATTCTGCATTCGCTTCTCCTGCCTTGGCGTGAGGCCGCAGTTGCAAGAGACCTCATTCAGCCTGTGTAGTGCTCGTGCCAAGCTACATAGCTCCGTGGCATCGTGAGCCGCTTCGCGCGGAGTGCGTTTGCCGACGGAAGCGATAAAGGCAGACAGAACCGTCTGCTGCGCTAACTCACGCATGGATCACCTCCGATTTGTGGTTTGAAAAACGGTGGGAAAGCAAGAGAGATTTCCGAGTCAGAGAGGCAAGCGCCTCTCTGACTCGGAATGGGTGGTTTCCCGGCTAGGCGACTTCGGGCAAGAACTCTTCGATCGTCTTGTACCCTCTATTGCCATTGCCGGTGCGTACCAAGCAGGGAAGATTGAGCTCTAATCCGGCCTGGATTTCGTTTGCCGGAATGTCGTAACCGCTCGCCTTCAGGCGCTTAGCCAGCTCTTCGGGACGGCCGAACACCCGCACCGTCTCACCACCGACGTCCACTTTGAGAAACAAGGACTCACCCCGGCGAGTCTTCATGCGATCAATCTTGCTGATGACCGCAGAAACAGGGTGCCCCTCGCTAGCAGATGTGGCGGGAGACTTTACCGGTATGGTTTTAACCGCGCTCGGTGAAGCTGTGCTCCGAGCGAAGTTGCTTTCTGAGGGTGCGGTGCCTTTTGCAATGTGGGCTGCTAGGCGTTCCAACAAATCGAAGGCATAAGACGAAGTCTCCATGTCTTGTGCTTCGTCCTTTGTCAAGCTCGCCTGTACCTCCACTTGCACGCCGTCTTTCCCGTCGATCTGGACATTGCGCCGGATGCGATAAATGAGCGGAGCTACTTCCGAGGTCCGGTTCCCATGCGTCTTAGTTGACTCGCTTGTCGACGATGGGGGCTGGACCCGCGGGACCAGTGAGGTGATCGCCGCAGCGGCAATGTGCTTGCAGATGCAGTCTTCCTGTGCGATGCGTATCTGGAAGTCTGGACAAGTGCAGGTGCCATTGCCGTTATGGTCGAGTTTCACTTGGTACCCTGTTCCGCTCTTGTTAGTCACGACGAACTCAGGGAAGTCGCCTGAAACGGTCAGACGCTTCTCTTTTATTTCCTCCACTGCCCGGCCCCAGCGATTGCCCGCCTTCGATTGAAGGACGGACAGCACCAGGGATGGGGATTGTGGACTTGCGACTTGTGTTGCTGCTGACATGGTTTTTCTCCTTTGTGGATTAATGGCCGGAATCGCCGAGCAACAGCTGGCTCAGCTCCCCGCGACCCCAGCCAAGGTGGATCGGCTTGGGAGAGCACCAGGCCTGGCCCGTAGATCCCGAACCAGTGGGTGAAGGGATTTGTGGGTTAAGCTTGAGAGGTCTTGAATCCGTCTCGAATGGCACAGCCGCGCGCTGCCGCGTGGATGGCTTTTTGGTTTGACCTAAGGTTTTTGGGATGGAAAAGGTTTGTGGAATGAAAACTCGTAAGTACAACTAGGAGACTTGGGCTGCCGTCGAAGAAGTCAAAACACCTCCGATCTTTCCGTTCGAGGGTGCAAATGTTTGGTGAAGTACAAATTCAGCAAGGAGCTCGAGCTCGTGGAGCTTGAGGCTGGAAAGAGGTACGCCCTCAGGTGACGCTTGGTGCTGAAATTCAGCAAATACTTGACCAGCGGCGCCTTTCCGAAAACCGAGCTGATGGTCACCTTCGCCGAAACGGAGAGGCACCACTCTCTCTCGTTTGAGCGCGCGGCGAGCAAAAACTGCTAGCGTGGCTACGTCATTGGCTCTGCTGACGGTAAATTGTGAATGCCAGATGGGGGTTTGCACGTCAAATGTCATGCCATGACCGGAAGCGGTGAGCGCGACCGTGAAAGAGATGTCGTCACGAAGGAGCAACTCGATCTGGGGGCGAGCGAACAACGAGCGCTTGGCCAGGGCTAAAAAGGCTTCCACCTCGCCCGGATGGACATCGAATCGGGCTATGCGCTTGGACTCGTCCCGTGCGGCAAAGAAAACCCTCAACCGACCCTGTTCCAACTGCTCGTAAATCATGAACTGAGCAAAGCGTCCATAGACCTTGCTCTTGGAGGCTCCGTTTGCGTTGAAGAAATCGCATTCACGGCCCATCGTCTCCTCGAACAGGCTTTCTTGTTCGTGCGCTTGCGGCTCAGATCCAGAGGAATCTCGTAACTGAAACTGCTCGATTCGACGCTCCACGGCCTTCAGGACGGCCAGCAAACACAGTTGCTGCTCAACTGAGTCTATGCACGTCTGCAGATGAACCGATTCGCGACGTGGAGTATCTGCAGCAATGGTCAGCAGCAGGCCATGGTCACCTACCTCTCCCTGAACTTGGCCGTATTGATTCACGATTAACGTGTTCATGGATGGTCTCCTCGGACCCTGAATCCTTCCCTGTTGCCGTGACTTCAACCTCGGGCACGGCCTCGATTTCAAAGTGGGTTGCTGCGGGCAGGGTAGCCAGAATCTGTCTGGGCACAACCTTCTCGGTTGGAAAGATAAGGGCACTCAGGGATACGTCACCTTGCTTGCCTGGAACTCTGATCCTGCGCACCGAGCGACCGGCGTCATCCGCCTCGACAAGGTGTGCGTTGCGCAACATATCGTACAAGTAGGTGTTGGGCGGCAATACCATCTTCCTGGATTTCAATCGATCCCGAGCGAGGTTTACCGACAGCGGCACGACTACGGCGGTTTTCTCACCCGCAACGTAGACCTGACTGCCGCGGAAGTTCACGCCGATTTCCCGGTTGGTAATCAACTCTTGTAGGGTGCGCAGGAAAAGTGCGACCTTGCTTTCGGGCTGGGCGGCGATGGAAGGTTGGGCGTCTTCCACGCTTGCCTGATCGGCTCTGCCGACCATCCGTGCCAGTGGGTTTCCGTTGCTTCGTCTATGGCTTTCCGATAAGCAGTCTGTAAGATGCACCAAGCGCGGCACACCCAGAAACTCTACATCGTTGGTTGAGAGCACATGATGAAGCAGTAAGGCGGAGAGTGCGGCATGCGCACCGTGCTCCCTCTCCGGCCTCCAGGACACAGCCAAGCCTTTTCTAGCGCGCCGGACAAAGTCTGAGTAAGGCTGGTGTAGTGGGCACCAAGTTTGATCGCCGGCTCGCGCATGAACATCGAACACCTTACCCAAGTCGTGACAAAGCGCAGCGATGAAGGTGGCATATTGCCAACGTGGACGATTTCGGGCGCTGCGAAAGCTATCGACGCTACCGTCCGGCTTACGCTCCATGAGGATATTGCCCTCGAACTCCTCTAAGGCGCGGAGACCAACCTCAAGCGAATGCTGATATAGGCCTCCCGCCTCGGAGTGGTGATGTTCGGCACTGGCTGGCAGGTCGCCGACCATGGCGCGAAACCTTACCAACAGCCTCTCGGCCAGTGCCCGCGCCTGGGTGTCAAGCGAGAGCCAGTAGAGAATTTTGTCGGTCAATTGATCGAGTGATGGCATTGTTTTCCTTTCCGTGCGTATGGTGAACATCTGCCGGTCGCCAAAACGAAAACTCATCCCGATCCCCACATAAATGGCGGAGCCCAAGCGGCTCGCGCTCAGAACTGTGATGGTGCGTGGACGACCAAACTGCGAATACTTAGAACCGCCAATACAAAAATACAGAACACAACCAGGAATACCGGCACCGTAATCGGTGCCGTCACCCATAGCATGGTCATAGCCGTGCTCGTTCCCAACCCGACGAGCCCGAGATTGAACCGCATGGGAGAATGAATTTTCACCAGCCCTTTCAGGTTTGAGCGTGACCAAAAGCCTTCGAGCAAACCGATCCATGCGGAGAGCACAAAAGTTGGCGCAACATATCGGATCGTAAGCAGCCGCAACGTCATGAGTTCAATGGCGTCCCAGAGCTTCTGATCAAACTTCTGGCGGAGCCGCACGGGGACCAACTGAAACACGCGCTCGGTGTACGCGCGCATTACCGGTCCGAGTTCGCTCATTCTCTTTGCTGGCAGCAGATGCGATGCTTCGAACCAACTCTGCTGCACAAGACGTCTACCCTCTCCCGCGGATACCAGAGTGGAGACAGATGCCAAAATCAGAAAGAAAGCAGCAACCAAGAGCAGCTTCACGATCTCTCCAATGGGAAGAGGTGCTTGGGTTCGGGCAGTAGCGGGAATCTGGTCTTGTACGTGCATCCACTGGCGTACAAGAAGGCGTGGCCGCGCGGCAGTTTCGTTAACCAGTCCTTGCGGACAAGATTGTCGATGATTTCCGTCGATTGTTGAGAGAACGTTGCGTCGAAGGCCAGCCCACCTGGTGCACGCCTGCTATCTGAGAACGGACGATAGCTAGCGGACTCACGTCTGGTGAGAATCGGGCCCTCACCGGCGATATCGGCGAAGGTCTTGGCAGTTGCCGAATCGGTAGCCCTAAACCAGAGCTTAGTATTCGTATTGTCGAGAATCTGCTGCGCCCCTGCTTGCCCCAGGACACTCACCAGGTCCGCGACGCTCTGGAATGCCAGGACCGCCTTAAGACCCTGGCCCCCCGCCTGTGACAACAAATCGACAAAGCCGGGAAATGCCAGTCTTCCCACTTCATCAACGACCAGCCGAACGGGGGTCTTGGCTCTTTCGTAGGCGTAGGCTCGCCCAATGAAATTCAGCAGATCCTGCAGAGCCAGCATCCCAATCGCATAGGCTGTCTCCTTCACAATCATGGAGCCCATGAACATGTAAACGATTCGCTTAAGGCGAATGGCACGGTCCCAGTCGAGTTCCGGCTGGACGACGGACATGAGATTGCGGAAATCTGGTGTGTCGAGTTTTGACAACATCGGTTTCAGCGAGGAAACCATCTTGTCGTAATGATCCGGTGGATGCTTGACAAGCCCCAGCAGGTATTCGTATTCAGGCGTCTGCTCGGGTACTTTGGGCAGCAGTTCTCCGAGAGTTCCGTTGACCTTCGCATAGCGGGCGATCTTGGACAAAAGCGGGCGTTCCCCAGCGAGCAGCATCGCCTGAGCGATTACGTTGATGACCTCCCAAGCGAATGCTTTGAAGGGTTCTGACTGACCTCCACCAGGGAGCAAACCTGCCAGCCGGTCCGATATTTCCATTCCCAGCACGAAATTGTGCAGTGGATCGTACGTGCAGGATATGTGAGGAAAGGCTAGAGAAAAAAATTGGAAATCCTTTTCTCGGCCAGCTCGCACTGCCGCATCGTAAGCTCGATGCAAAACCTGCAGGTCACCCTTGGGGTCGATGAAAATAACGGTTTCATTGCCTCGTTCTATCGCCTGCATGAGATCGAGTTGAAGGTAGTAGGTCTTGCCTGTGCGTGTCGCTCCCGAAACGAGCATGTGACCTTCCAGATCACTCAATGGTAGGAAGACCGGTTGTTCATCTTTGCGTCCAACCGTGTGAAGGGCAGCTACACCTCCAGGGTGTCCATGAGCGCGGCTGCGGCTACAGAGTATTTCGCTACTGCGTTCGGCGGACAGCATTCGGTTGGCGCGAGCCCAATCCCACAGGAAACCGTGGCCGAAATATTGCATCTGTGGTCGGCATGGCAATTGGGAAAGGGTAAAAGACCCAAGCTCAAGCGGCAGATTTTGGCTAAGCTGCCATGATCCCCGTAGCAGTCCCACACCCAAAATTGCAATGCCGACCCAGAGTCCCTCCGTGCGATCGAGATACATTCGGTCCGGCGTAACAATCGACAGAACAGCAAGCAACGTCCAGCCAATGACGAGGTATGGGAACTGTCGCAATCGCAAGAGAACGGAGGACAAGTCTGGCTCCTATATGCAAAAAGTGTTTGTGGATTACTAGTGCCGACAGGCGATTTGTGGCTTCACTATGCTCTTAACCGCACGAGCGTTCGAGAAGCAGCGCAACGTTTCCCGCAGCCCGCTCAATGTCTTCCCGTGTTTTGAGCTGAACCGGTAAAGTGCCTGAATCGACATCGGAAGTCAGTTGCCTGGCTCCCAACAGACGCAATGCGTCAATCCAGTCCAGTGATTCGCGGATTGCAGGTGGCTTGGTCATTCCCAGATGACGGACGGCGGCCGTAAATCGAGCCACCTGGGACGCTAGCTGCGAACCGAATTCCTGCGAATGTGCGGTGATGATTTCCGCTTCTTGATCTGGCGCCGGATAGTTCATCCACAAGAGAAAGCATCGCCCCCGCAGAGCATCGGTCAGCTTCCTCTGGGCATTCGAGGTAAGAATCACAATCGGTCGATGACGGGCGACAATGGTGCCTAACTGCGGAATCGAAATCTGAAAGTCAGAAAGGATCTCCAATAGAAACGCCTCAAACGCGGGACTGGTCTTGTCGATTTCATCGATGAGCAACACAGCCTTAGTCTCGCCCTGCACAGCCCTCAGGATAGGCCCAGGAATGAGGAAGTCGGTGCGGTAGAGCTGTCCCTTGAGCTCCGGCCAGGTCATTGGTGACCTGCTTTGGCTGGCCTCGCGCATGAATTCGAGAGCCATGCGTTGGAGCGGCTCATTCCATTGGAAAAGAGCCTTGGCCTCGTCGATCCCCTCATAACATTGCAGCCGGATCAATGGCATGCCCAAGGCCACTGACAACACCTTCGCAATTTGAGTCTTTCCCGCACCCGGAGGCCCCTCCAATAACAATGGTTTTTCTAAGCGCAGTGCCAGGTAGAGAACGTTCACGACCTCTTGCTTGGCCACGTAGCCATTCGCGGTCAGTATCCCCTTCAGTTCCTGCACTGAGGAAGCGAAGCCGCGTGTATCGCTACTGGCGGCCATTGTTTTTCCTCGCATCAAGTTCAGCCCGCATCTCGGCCAACTGATCCTCTAGGGCTTGGATATATGCGGTCTGCGCCCCAACCAGGGCTTGTTCTGGACGGACGTTCTCGTCCGTCGGCGAACTAGTGAGCACGGTTGAAGGCGTCGGCTGTGGATTGCGGGGAGGGGCATCAATCGAGCTCGGATGAGCGGGCATCAACGGGCTCAAGAGGAAGATTCGTATCGATTGATTTGTGTTCACCTTCACAATGGAGACACTCCCAGGTTGCTGAAGGCGATTGGACGCGCGGGTTCCTTCCGACGCGACTTCCCCGGCCAGTTCGTTCCTGAGGTAAGCACCTTGAGAGAAAGGTCCATTGAAACTAGAAGAATCCTGGCCAGCAAACTCTGTAGCCGCAACGGCAGCGCCCGTCGCAACGCGGCCAGCGCCAGCGAGCATCGGATGCGCGCTCCCCTGAACTTTCCCCAGCAACCCCGCACTGCCATCTCTCATCAATGCCAACGCTGAAATCGTAATTTCCCGGTGATCGGGTAAGAGCAAAGATGTGAAGCGAACGTTGATTCGGTCTTTTACTGCCCCGGCGGTAGAGCCGATCACTCGTGAGCCTTGCGGAATAACAACCACGTCACCTAGTTCGACATCCCGATCCACGATGGCCACCACCGGCGATTCCAGTCCACTACTAATGGCATTCGTCGTGTGGGCCACGATTTCCGTTCCTGCCGGAAGTTGAGCCTGTGGCTCTTGCGTCTGTTGAGGCGTGGTCAGCGTATTTGAGAGCGGATTCAGGGCGGCTCCCGCGGTAAACACAGTGGCGGGTGCCTCGAGCTCATTGCCGGCAGTTTGGAACCTTTGAGTAGGCGGGGAGCTTATTTCGGCTTCATCGTGTGAGACTCCCAGCCGATGTGTGGAGACGATACTACTGCCTTGCTGTGAACCCGTCTTAGTTCTTTGAGAATCGATCGGGCCGTCACCACCAATGAGCTCGGTCTCGGCCACAGCCGACACACCGTCAGAGCCGACCGTGGCGTGCTTTTGATCCTCTGTCCCGTTCAGTCCTCGAGGCGGGTGAAAGTGGCCCTGGACCGCGCTCTCAGGCTGCGATAAGAGAAAAAGAAACCCCGTCACGATCAGTAGCAATACACCTGCCACCATCATGATGGGCGCCACTCGCAGGCGGGGCGCTGACTTGAAGCGAGAGGGAAGAGAGGTCTCGAAAAAGCTCTGCACTTTGCCGGCGAGTCGCCCCAAGCCGCTTAGCCTTTCAGCTCCCTGAATTCCTTCGAGCGCTTGCTTTGCGGCCGCCAATCGTTCGTTCAGCGCTACATCTGGCGACACCGTCTGTCCATCGTCGCCTTCAAGCACTTTGGTTTGGACTTCGTCGCTCATGGAGATTCCTGCTCCTGAACTATTCAATCCGAAATGTTGCCGGGCGATCTGCCATCGCTCGATTCAAGACGGAGAGCACAACCTGTTGATCCCGGTCATGGATGGGTGGCTTAAACGTCACCAGACAAACGGCGCGTGCTCCTGGACGAAGTTGGTTGACCGATACGAAAGATTCAGAGATTTGAACGGGCTCTACTTTGGCGGGGATATTTTTCTTGCGATCCTTGCCATTGTCCGACGTCGTCACCAAGTTGATCCGTGGGTCTTCCAGGTCGATGACGCCCGCAGAAGTGTTTTCGACATCAAAAGACACCAGCGCCCATTCATCCATCCGTTCCATCCGGTAAAAATGTAGGTTGAGTCCGCCTGCGATTACTGGCCCTTCCTTTTTGGGATTATTTCTCACTTCGTCCAGCATCTTGTTGCTAAGTTCTCTTCGGGCGCGTTCACGCTGCCCCTTTTCGAGCACTTCAGGTGATATGGCGGGCGGCGGTGCTGGCTGTGGCTCGGGCTGGGCGTGCGGAACAGGATAGTCAATCGAATATGCTGTTTCCGCGAGCTTGCCAGCTTCGAGCATGATGTTAATTACTCGCCCTGACGCCATGTACACCAACATGTTGGTTTCGATGGGTGGCTTCCCTTTCTCGCTGGAGGTCTGGATCTGTTTCACAATGGCATAATGCGGATCGTCTTTATCAGCTTCGGCGAGGAAATAATTGCTGTCACCAAGTGCGATTCTCCGGATCGAATCGGCTTTGGGAAACTGCACCAGAATGGCAAAGTGCGGAGCCGTGGAGATGGCATACGGCTGGTCCAGGGGTATGAGCCCTTCATTCTCATGAGGCGTTGTCTGGTCGGCGTCGCCTTGCGATTGCGAAAAGCAAACCGGAGCGAGCAAAAGCAAAACAATGAACGAACCGATTTTCTTCATGGTTGCAAGACCTCTTCTTTGTAGTCAGCAACTTCCAAACCAGTCCACCCGTTGGCCGAGGCACGGGGCACGGGCGCCAGGCGCACAACGTATTTGACCAAAAGTTCTTTCTTGATCTCCTGCCCATTGATAAGGGTCGTGACTCGCTTTTGGCCAAATACGACGGCTGTGTAGGGATCGCCCCCCACCAACTCCGCGGATTTAACTGCGAGCGTGGCTGTGACGTTGTTGTCGTGTACCTCGTCGACAAGTTTCAACTGGGCAAGAATGGCCGAAACCAGGGCGATGAGTGCCACCGTACAAGCCAGCAGAGCTACTCTCGAGGCACGGCGCGCGTGGATGGCCAGGTGGCTGTAGAATTCGGAATAGTCGCCAAGCTCCAGCTTCGCCTGCTGCATTTCGTCATCGAACGTCTTTGTTTGAGTGCTCACTTGCAGACTCCCTACGCGTTTCATGCGCTCGTTGGCGGCGGCAGCGCCGTAAAGTTCGTTCTCGGTGGCGCTTGAGTGGCCTCCATGCTCCGGCTCTCTACGATATAGGCGATCGCTCGCGGAACGGTGACCGCGGCGCCGCCAGTCGCTACCGCTATTGCTGCTGATGCGCCGGTCTCGGCCACCTTGTAGCCGGCATAGGCCATGCCCGCAGTAATCACTTCAGACAACGCCGTGCCCGTCGCATGTAGCGCCCCACTGGTTATGTACCCAGTTAGACGTGGAATCTGCGTGAGCAGAATCGACAACAACACCAGCAAAATCGCAGGCACGAGATTGACGATAGGACCACCAACAAAAACCTCTAGCAACGCTCCGGTGAACAGAGCAAAGACGATGCTCCACACCGCCGGCCACAAAAGCACCTGCAGAAAAGCCCGTACATAGCCGTAGGTGACAGAACTAAGGTGGCGACTGGGGAGCAAGGCAATCAACAGCGGCCCGAATACGTAAAGCAGAATGACGGCAATTGCTTGCGCCAAGACCAGACCGAGATAAGCAAGGACCAGAACCACGCCGGAGAGTAGAGTCAGCAGCGTGACAATGCTTCCCGAAAGTAACCAAGTGAAGGAAATCACGCCCGCTAGGCCAGTCATTCGAGACTCGAGCTGCTGAAAGAAATTCTGGAAGCTGTTCGGATCAGCGAAGTGATGAGCCAGATCAGAACTCAGCTGGTTGAACTTGTCGAACAAGGTGCGGTAGTCACCAAGAATTGCCAGCGTGATTCCGAAGCGGCCCATAATGCGGAAGTACGCTTCTTCCGGCTCATCCTGGAAGAAGGCTTGCAGCATGCTGAAGGTGAATACCAGCGCAGCCAAGGGCATGGCGATGCCCAATATGAGCGGTAAGTATTGCTCGGCACGGTCCCAAAGACCTCCGAGCGCAGCTAGGAACCGACTGGCGCTTCCCAAGTCAATCATCAGTGTGCCGCCCTATCGCCGATACCGTAGGAAAGCTCGATACCACCCACCATGCTGGAGACCGCGCTGAGTTGCTCCTGGCGAATCTGTTCCTGTTCCTTTTCAACCGAGTTCTCACGTGCCATCGAGAGCGCTTCTAACCTCATCAGTCGCGCGAGCAGTCGATGGTCGTAAGCCTGTGAACGCAACAAAGCTCCGTTTGCCGCAGCGGCAAGTTTCGCCGCGCCGCCCGGACTGGCACTCACCGCCCGCGTTTCAATATCTCCAGCGTCCCGTTCTTCTTGCTCGGAGACAAGCTCCATGCGAGAAGCGTCCAATAGGCCCATAGTGGCTGTAGCATCAGCCGCATCCATTCTTTTCATACGGCTCGATGGCAAGGTGCCCGATGTGGCGCCGAAGGAACCTTCCAGGTCCCGACGGAGGGCCGACGGGTCAACCTGGACACTGCTAAAGTCCCGCTGCAGTTGTTGGAATTCAGCAGATCGACTGCCCACAAACTCGGTTAGCAGTCCTTCGAGGTGTCTTCCCCGTTCAAGCGCGATCCCCTCCTGAACGCCCGAGTTGATGCGGTTGTACTGCTGGACGTACAAGCCAAGAGTGTTCAAGGTTCCCCGAGAAATGCCGATTTGCTGGCCAATGCGGACAACGGTTGTCCAGTCGATGACAGGTATGGTGCCGAAGAACGCGTGTGCCACGGATGGCACGAGCACGGCAAATGTCAGCATTAGGACGGCCATGACCAGCTTCTTGCTATGACGCTGTTGCATAAATTTCCTTTCGGCCCTTTCCTGCCGATGAGGTCAAACCATGGGGGTATTCCAAACCTAGCCTGTAAACGACTTCGAGCATCGATAATTCGGAGTGATCCCTTGCGAACTTCTGCCGGAACTCCATCTCCAGCGGGTGACTTGTGGTGGCCCAGTAATCAAACGGAGTGGCGGTGAGCTGGATCACTGTGCTCGATTCGGCTTGGTTGGCGACGAGAAGATAGCTTTCGGCGAAATGCCCCGGCACATTGCGCAACTCCTTTACCGCTTCTAGGGCGGGCTCGGACAGGTGCAGAACATCCCGAAGGCGCGACAGATCTCCGAGTTGCGCACAGAGGAATTTCGACTCGGTGTTCTGCAGGATGGCCAAACCTACGCTGTGTGGAGACTCGGCGGTGCCGACAAAATCTTCGATTCCCTGGCTGGCTGCAATAATGGAACCGTACCGTTTGCGCGCGGTCCTAAACGCATTAAGAATCTGCGTCCCGAGAACAGGATCGGCCAGCATGGCCCAGACCTCGTCAAACACGGCAATCGTCGGACGGAGTTTCCCGTTCGAGTCCTTGCGGCCGATCTGTTGATCGATCGCTCTCGCAACGGTGAAAGCGACTGCCGTTTGTAGCTCCGGGGAATCTTTCAGCCCGTCAATGTCGTAGCAAATGATGTCTTCGGACTTCTCAAACTCTGGGCTTGTGTCTCGGTCGAACAGTTGCGCGTAGACACCCTCTCCCGTCCAACGGTTCAATTTCAGCGCCAGCAAATGAGCCAGTTCTTCGATCAGTGCATTTTCGAACGGATAGTGCTCGAGTGACCATTTTAGGTCCGAGAAACGTGGCGTCCGTCGAATGGCCAAAAGCCGCTCATAGGTCATGCGCACGGCTTTTTCTAAGAAGTTCAGTGTAACCGCGTCGTCTGAGCCGGTTCGGCCGGCCATATGAAACGCCAGTGATGCCACGGCGGCAACCTGCGCGGGTTCCGGTGCCTGAGTCGGGCGGTTGAGGTCCCAGGGGTTCTTTACCAAAGTCGTGTGCAGATTAATTTCGCGGTATTGCCCTCCCAGCAATTCGATCAGAGCACGGTAGTCTGCGCCTTTGGTGACGATTGCAATCCGTGGACTCAACACCTGCAACTGCAGGAGGAGCTGTCTTATCAGGAACGACTTCCCCGACCCGGTCTTACCACTGACCAGGACGTTGGCATTGGTGAGTTCGGAACTGAACGGATTGAAGCGTAAGAGCGTTCCTTCTCTGGTCCGCGTCAGGAAGGCTGGGACTTCGCCCTTGGTCCCAGTCCAGGGAAGTTCCAGGGGCACAAAATCGGCTGCCTGTCCGGAAAGCAGCGTGAAATCTCGATTGGTTTGGCGAACGCCTTGGACGCCGGGCAACAACGAGATAAACGTGGACAGCAG
Source organism: Acidobacteriota bacterium (assembly GCA_003224175.1). Classification (GTDB taxonomy): domain Bacteria; phylum Acidobacteriota; class Terriglobia; order Acidiferrales; family UBA7541; genus Palsa-189. Next base: position 12,812 of record QHYQ01000197.1, on the reverse strand, counting down.
GGCGGTATCTTCACGGTATCCACGAGCGCCGTTCATTTGCCCTAGTGCTTGCAAAACGGACTCGACTCGCTGGGCCAGCTGTCGCTCGGCCTTTTCCCGCTCCGACGCAGTCCGAGCCACATTGGAGCTTGAGACGATCACGCCCAACTCAAGCTCCACCAGTTTCTGTGATGAAGTGACTGCGGAAGCCAGCGTATCGACCGTATCCCTCTCGAGCGCCGCAGCTTGAAAATCACGGCGGCGGCTGCCGTCCTTCCGCAACTGGAAAGCGAGACTTTTCTTCAACAGTCGCCGCAGTCTGCGGATCTTTGCTGCTTGATCGGGAACGCGCAGACTCACAACAACTTCGCACGGAAAGTCCAACGCCAGGATAGGACGTGGCAGGGATGCAAAGGTCGCCTCCGGCAATTCCGAAAGCGTGACAACGGCCTTGAGAGCACCGCCGAGATCGAGGAACCGGACGCCTTCTGCCCAGTCTGTATTTAATAGAGACGCGATTTTACAGTTTCGCCTTGTGGTTTGCCGTTGTCCGGGATTCAAGGATTGATAGAGCTCACGAACCAGTTCCGGCTCGTTAAGGCGTCGTAACGGGGTAATTGCTTCGAGGCCGAGGCGGTAGGTTTCGAGGATTTGATCGAACTCGGCAACCAGTTGGTTGTGCTCCGCACGGTTGCGCTGTGTCACGGCCTTCGTCTTGGCCTCTTGAAAGGCCCTTCGAATCGCACCCGATAGCGTCGTCCCCTCTCGGGAGAGCCCTTGCCAGAGCGAGGCCGAGAATCGCGACAGCGCGGACCGAGTTTCCCAGGTAGGATTGGGTTTCCAAGAGAGCAGGGCCACCAGGCGCATCGAACGGACCTGCCCGGCGTCTATGGCCGCATTCCAGAAGGAGAGCCGATTTTCTTCCAACCAAGTGGCAGGCGAGTTTGGGGACGTGACACAAGCCTGCCGTTGCTGCAAAACCTCGGATGTGTCGTGATCGATTAGATACCGGAATTGAAACTCAGCCCTTGAGTAGCGGATGCCTTTGATGAACGCATCCATCGCGCTACTTACGGCCTCAAGACGATCGGCTGAAGCGAATTGTGTGGCCACGCCTGCGCATTCCCATCCCGCACAGAAGGAACCGTCCCGTCGCACGATCAAGTTGTCCCGGATCTCGCATACGGGAAGCCTGCCGGCCAGTGACGATAGTTTTTTCTGATCATCGTCGGTTGTGCGGGCTCCTTGTTGCCGGCCCACATATGGCAGGAACACCGCCAATGCAAGCGTGAACAGGGCCAAAGCACCGATGAGGGCGCCGACCAGATGAATGTTTGAGCCCTGGATCATTCTTCTTCCTCGATGAGATAAGGCGTGTGGGTCTCACCTAGCTTTGCGCAGTGAGCCTTCGAGCGGAAATGCTGCTGAATCCAGGCGACTAGATACCCACGCGGTTTGCCGTGTTTCACCCAGCGAATTGCCAAAGCCAGCAGCGCGGATGAGCCATAAGCCAATACACTCGAGACCGGCACTAAGCCTAGGAAAACGCGGTGGATTTGGTCCCCCATCAGCCGCATGATGATGGCCCAGGCGATCACGAGCCCCCAATCCTCCAGCTCCAAGCCGAGGAACTCCGCCCGTACGGAGAGCGACCGTGCCACTGGTTTGAGTCGAAGCGACATGATTCAGCCCGCAAAAGTTCGCAGTAATTGCAGAAGGGATGACAACAGCAGCGCGCCGCCAGCTCCCGCCCATTGCTTTCCACTTGGCCGCTCGCGGGCAATATTGGCCACGGCCCAAATGACCAGAAAGCCGGCGCCAAAAATTCCAAGGCCTTGAGCGTAGCTCAATGCGTTGGATAGGAATTGAGTAACTCGGTCAGTGCCGAATTGGGCAAAGGCGGGCAAGCTGAAAAATGTCATCAAGAGAATCTGGCCGAAGGCGCGGCCTAGCCGGTGCCCTTTGGTTCGTCGCCCATAATTCACAAATCGAGACATAGTCTTCTCCGTTTGTGATTGAAAAGAGGAATCCCTTACCGAAGCAACGAGACGGGAGCAGGACGGTGGCCTTCTGCCGAGGAAAAAGCCTGCTCCCGTCGCAATCAAGTCAGCGGATGACTTCGATGCCGCGTCGCGAAACAGCCAACGTTACGCCCCAACGCACGCAACGTCCGTCTTGTAATGCGTCACCTGCTGGGATCGCTCCGGTGAAAATTCCTTTTCACTCTTACTAATGGGCAACTCACCAGAGAAACCTGTCACGCTTGGCAAAAAATGGTGCAATTTGGTTGCCGAGCGCCGCAAGCGACTCATCGTTCTAGAAACGCGAAGACAAACAGCATTGGGGGATATCCCGCAATTCACATCCGCCAACTCTTTAGCCTCGAAACCCTCACACTTCAATTTGAGTAAGAGTTGGTGCTCGGCCTGGGAAAGAATACCAATGCGCTGCGACTGCTGAAGGACTTCCCTCAGCAGGATTGCATCTTCAAAATTGGTATCTGACGCCAGGTCTTCAGCAGAGTCATGTTGCAGGATTAAACAGCGCCGTGTTTCTTTCGTGGCCCAGCGGAACATGCTCTTGCGGAATTCCCTCACGAGCGCGATCGCCAAGTGACTGTTTTGATGCAACATCGTAGAGGACTTAGCCGTTTCTAGGAAAAGCATCGAGGCCTGTTGAGCCACGTCCTCACGTGCCAGGGCCGGAAACTGCCCACACACGTCGCGATACGTTCTGTGGATTGCCGGAGTGAATGCCACGAGAAGCAATTGCTGCCCGAGGTCTTCAAAGGCTTTGTTTGAAACGGCACGGATCAGCGAATGGAGGATTTGGTTCCCTGGACCGTGGTTCACCGCCTCACTTTGCCGGTGTAACTGTGCGACCACCTCCAGTGGCGAGCTTAAGTCGTTCGAAACGGGATGGTCGCTGGCAAGTGCTTTGAAGTGGTTTCGGCTAGTTTGTGTGTTGAGTGTTTTGAGTAGCTCCTGCTCAACTTTGCATACAACACACTCGCAATTGTTCTCCTTGTACATGAGCCGCTCCTTGGAGGAACGAATCAAAGTCAGCCGGATCGATCCAGAGAGTCGCAGGTTTGCCACACGGGACGGGTCGATCAAGCCGCCAAGTTCAGAATCCTCCCTTACCCTATATGAGGCCGAAAAATCGGAAAACCTCAGAAGAAATTTTGAAAATTTTACAAATTCGGTGCGGCGGACATTATTCCTACTACCCGGCAGAAGGCCGGAAGCCTGTCCATACGCGACCATTAGGTGAGCTCGCGGGAACCACTGGGTGAACTGAGCAGGTTGCGATGCGTTCTGGTGCGCTTTGAAGTTTTGCGGGTCGTGCAATGCGCTAAACGTAGGAAAGAATTGCTCCATTCGGCGTTAAGGATAGAAGTTAACCAGCGGAGCGCCACGCCGTGGCAGCTTGAGAAGAGCTTCTTGCCGCCCTCGCTCATCAGCTGAGTTAGGATCGTGGGCTTCTGGATTCCGACGCTCCAAGCAAATCCCGAAATCCACAGCCTGAACGCTGACTCGATCTTTAGAAGTCTTAAGGGATTCCGCCCCTGAACAGGTCCGACATCGGGGTGGCGGAGGTGTCGTTCCGCCCGAGCGTTACCCAGGTTGAAGATGGCCTTTAAAAGGCATTTCTACCTAGTCAATCCCTTCTTTTTCTTCATTGAAGTGGTCGGAGAACCTAAGAAATTCCTCTCAACATGAAACCAGCACCATCAAAAAAGTCGGTAAGGCGCGAGAGCCCTTACGGCACGGACCGCCTTACCAAGACCCATCTCAATCCGGACGTTTCGGTTTGGAGCCCAGACTCCAATGCGCACAAGCCTGGGGCAAACATCACCTCACACGGGTTAAACACGACAGCAGAACCGATGCCGTTCAGTGCCGAAGAGACCGGTAAGGGGGGCGGCTTCCGGTGAGGCGCGTCGTCGCTCTGTTGCTGCCCACCACGCTGAACACGATGACAATTTTGCAGCTAATGCGAAAGATCATCCGATCGACAGCCGTAAATAAAACTAACTTTAACCGCCGCCCGCCGAAAGGTTGTCGGCTCTCTTGATTCAACAAGCCATTGACATTTATAACAAACAGTGTTATATACAAACCATGACTGAACAACTCAAAAGAGCTAGAGAGGACCGCGGCTGGAGCCAACAACAGGCTGCCGATCGTCTGGGTGTGACTCAGGCGTACCTCTCTATGTTGGAAAGAGGGCGGAGAAGCCCTGCCCCACTTGCACACAAGCTGATGCAGGTCTATGGTTTACCCCCTACTGTACTGCCACTGGGCGAAGTTCGAGAGAATTCAAGCCCTGATTTCTTAGCGTATGAACTGGCTTCGTTGGGATATCCCGGTTTTGCTCACTTTCGTGGAAGAGCACGGAGACTAAATCCTGCTTCATTTTTGTTGACGGCTCTAGCTCAACAGAAGCTTGAGGCTCGTGTTGCTGAGGGTCTTCCTTGGGTTGTTGTGCGATACCCTGATATGAACCGTGAATGGCTCGTTCGCGAAGCACGAGCAAGGAACCTTCAAAACCGATTGGGCTTTGTTGTAACTCTAGGAAGGCGGGCAGCCGGAAGAGATGATCTTCAGCCGCTCGAACAAACACTTGCCGATAGCAAGCTTGCGAAAGAGGATTCTTTCTGCAAAGAACTGAGTGAGCCAGAACGTCGCTGGCTTCGGGCACATCGTTCAGAAGAAGCAAAACAGTGGCATCTCCTAAGCGATTTGCGGCCAGATGCGCTTCGCCATGTCTCCTGACCTCACTTCTCCTTGGAAAGAATTCCTGGAAGAGCTTGACTCTTTTCTAAGTGAGCCTGTCGAGTTTCATTGCATTGGCGGATTCGCTGCCGTTGCCGCATACGGGCTTCCGCGAAGCACAAATGACTTAGACTACATCACCCTCGTCCCAGGCAACTACCAAGCTGAATTGGAAGAGTTGGCCGGGCAAGGCTCACCCTTGGCGAAAAAATATAAAGTCTTTATGCATCGTGTCGGGGTTGCAACCGTACCAGCAGACTACGCCGAGCGGATGGCGGAATTATTTCCTGGACGTTTCAAAAACATCCGACTCTTTGTTCTTGATCCTTATGATTTAGTGCTTTCTAAGCTGAGCCGGAATGTGGAGCGCGACCGCGAGGACGTTGCGTTCTTGGCAAAAACGTTGAATCTTGATGCTGCAATTCTAAAGAACCGGTATGAGCAAGAAATGAAGGACGCTCTGATTGGTCCTCCCGAACGACACGACAACACGCTCAAATTCTGGATAGAAGCCTATTTCACGAAGACGGAAATGCACTCAACCAAGGAGGCTTAATGTGACGGCATACGAGCAGCAGATTGAGTGCGGAAAAGAAATTGTGCAGGGGATGTTGACGAATCTCGCAGCCAAGCTTCGCGAACCTAGGTTGAACGATTTGGTCTTCAAGGTAACGGATGGTGATTTTGATCACGATCGCATTTCCTTGGTGGACCCCAAATTCCACATCGTCATAAAAATCGAGGTCGATGATTTAGCAGATTGTCCGGCTGACAGCAGAGTACGCCACAGACTTGAGACCCATATTCAACGAGCAATGCAGGCATTTTACGGACCCAGACAATAAGAACGCCTCGCTCGCCGGAAGGCTACCGGGATTTTTCCTTTGCTAGTTCGGAACCCTTCCGATTCATCGCCGCAAGCGTGATCACGGCTCCGGTTCTGGTTTTTCAGAAATCGATCGCTTGATGCTTCTGACCATATACTGAGCAGAAGTCTTAATCGATTCCTGGTGCTTACGAAGAATAGCGACGACCGCATCTTCTGCTTGATCAGGCATGCGCGGTGCCCCCAACTTATTCCAAAGTTCTCTAATCGAGTCGATCTCGTTTGGCTGAATAAAATATCCTTTTTACTGAGCCGATGAATCCTGGTTCTTTAGGTGACCAGCAAATGAGGCGGTGGGATTGATGGACGCTTTCTCGACCATACCGCGGCAACTTGGACCGGAGACGCTCCACCCTCGGGCGTCGTCATATACGCGATTTTGACGTTTGCACAATATTGTGCAAACTGGCTCAATTGCACGCGACCGTGCAATGGAACTGTGCAATGCGCATCTCGTAAGAAAGAGGGTTTCTACTGGGACGGAGAAGCTTACGTTATTTCGCTTTCCGGGTTTTCAGTTCGGCGAGCAACTCCATGTAGCGGTTAAAGCAGGGCGAACACCGGGTGAGGTGCTGGCTGACTGACGCGTGCGCCGTCTCGTTGGGATGCTCGGCCATACGCGTCAATTCAGAATCACGTGGACAGCCATTACGCTGAGGATTGGGGAAAGCCTCGGAAAGATAAGACTTGGCGAACCCCAGGAATTCTTTTTCCTTAATATCCTTTCGTCGTTTTGGATCCGGCATCGGTTCGCGCCACCGAATTCGATGAAGACGCGGTCGCCTACGTATCGCATAGAAACGGCCATCTTTCTAGTTCAAATCTTGAGTCTTGCCCGCACCTGTTGAAAAACATGGCGGACTCTTTCTAGCGCGGCATGGGCGGACATTTCGTAAACCCTGCCGATCTCCTCCCAGGAAAACCCCTCCACGCGCCGCCAGAACATGTCCTGCGTAATGAAATCGCAATGATCGAGGAATTCGTCGACCAGTATTTTCATGTCCAATTCCGCAGCGGGATCGGTCCATGACGGCTTCGACTGGGCAACCTCACGCAAGCTAACCGTCACAACTTGTTTGCGCTTCGCGCGATTCACTTTTCTCATAAAACAGATGAACAGAAACCCTGGCACGTTCTGAATCGGCTGCGAATCGGTTCGTGAGCTTTGCGACCGAAGCCTTCGTGTGACGATAGCGCCGGCCTCCTCCAATAAGTTGGCGATCACAGCAAGATCGCCGAGCAATTTCATACCGTGTGCAACCGCCCTCGGACTAATCTCTTCGGCCGCTGCAAGAACTGCTGGGTCGATTCGTCTGCCGAGCCGGTCGACGGGACTGATGCGGAATGACCCGCTGGGAACTGCTCCCGCCATTTGTGGATACGCCCGGAAGCCAGGCGCCTTCCCAATTGTGGTTACAGAGTCATAGGGAAAGAGAGCATGGGACCTGGAGACTACCTGTGTTATAAGTTCGCTGCCAATAGCACATATGTACGCTATAGTAGATCTAGTATGTTTAGTACTTAATTGACAGGATCATTACCCACGAATGGTCAGGTTCTCGTCTTTACCTGGTGCATCGTCAAGCGGAGACTCCCAGGGCTTTGAGTTGTTTAGGACCTCACAGGGCGGACACCATTCCTCGCATTTGCATCTTTTCCTTTTTTACCCATTCCCTGGCAAATCCCAGAACTCACCTACAACACAAACAGCTTTTGCGTGGACACGAGACGGCATTCATCCGCGTGTATGTTAACGCGGGTTGCGACGCGACGCCGCTTCGAATTGCTGCCTCGCGGTCCAGAATCGGCCTCGGCGATCCAGGTCCTCAAAGCTGTATCGGAGATCTCGTACAGATCGAAAGTGGTAACTACCTTTATGTTCATAGGATGTAGGTTTGTGTACATGGCCGTGTTATAGTTGGACAAGGGGACAATCGGATGCCTACGACCAAAGCGCGATCACATAAGCACTTTCGTTTGAACGCGGCGAAAATCAAGCGCGCACAGAAGGTGCTACACGCCGACACCGAAACAGAGGCCATCGAGCGAGCCTTGGACTTAGTAATTTCCGAACACGAGAGGAACCGGTTGGCCATGGAAGCCAATGAGCGCTTCGTGACAAGCGGCATAGCCGTTAAGGATGTCTACGGCACGTTGGAGCACTAGATGCAGCCGGTGCTCTTCGATACGGTGATTTACATCACGGCCTTGCGGATGGGAGATGACGCAGCCCTGGGCTTGAGGCGCATCGCTGGGGGTGCCGCCGTATGGTTGAGTTCGGTCGTGCTCGAAGAACTCTACGCCGGGGTAAGCGCACGCAATCGTCACGCTGTGGAACGTCTTGAGCGCGACTTCCACAGAGCCGGACGGATCTTGGTTCCTAATCTCACGGACTGGACACAGACGGGCAAAGTGCTCGCTCTGCTAGCCGCCAAGTACGATTACGAGCAAATAGGGAAGGGGCGCCTGACCAATGATGCGCTGATTGCAACGAGCGCAGGGCGTTTCGAAATAACAGTGATAACGGCCAATGCGCGCGATTTTGGGAAGCTAGCAGAGTTCCGGCCGTTTCAGTGGCGAGTAGAACAACCGGACACCAACTGAGATTGATTCTCCCAGGGCTCATACCCTCCAGCCCAAGCAAATTCCACTCCGGCTTTCCCATCCCTGGAGCTTCAGGCGGTAACTCTGAATCAATTCGTTGGCAACCGCCTGCAAACTTCGTCCTTCGTCAGCAGCCTTCTTCTTCATTTGCCCGAGAAGTTGATCGTCTAGCACTAATGTGGTGCGAGTCATTCGTGAATACGCTATATCGAGTGCATATTTATGTCGATATGTCTGCCGCGGTCTTGCCCCGTTTGCCGCCTCTCCTGTACAGAAATCTCCTTCCCAGAAATCCATTGTCGAGCTACCGACCTCGGCGTATGGGCCGTCGGTACCGATACGCTAATCTATGAAACCTGTGGGGCCTTTGGGGTAGGCTCACCACGATCCCGGACCTTGAGCTCGGGAAATCGAAGACCCATCGTAAGGACTTTAGGTCCACCGCACTGGGATGGACAGGCCAACGCGTGCCCTAGATCAATCCGTATTGGACAGAGTCGTCGAGCGCCTACTGCTTGAAGCCGTAACGAGCGACAGTTAGGATTGGCGTCTGCGGACCTGTTTTGGCCAAATTGTTGAGTAGTTTCGGACGATTCAAGTGGCTGCGGGAGGAATATTTGTGGGCACGCGAGACGATAAACAAATCGAGGTTCCCTATAATCGCGATCTGAAGGCGTTGGAAGATGCCCTGGCGGCAGTGCGGCGGCCGGGCGATTTTTTTGTGCGTGGCGTGCTGGAAACGCCAATGCCTCGCTTCGAAATCGAGGGCGCGGGCGTGATTTCCTTTCCTATACCGGATTCACAAATCCAGGACATCATCAAGCGCGCAGAGCGCGCTCCCTACGGTCGCGGCTGTGAAACGATCCTGGACACTTCGGTTCGAAACGCGTGGCAGTTAGCGCCCACAAAGGTCCGCATCGGGGGCAAATCGTGGGAGCGTTCATTTCAACAGATCCTCGCGACCGTTACCAATGGGCTCGGTTGTGCCGGAATGAACACGTCGGCCGAATTGTACAAGCTGCTCATTTACGAAGAGGGCGGTTTTTTCCTTCCGCATCGCGACACGGAAAAGACGGACGGCATGTTTGGCACATTGACAATCGTCCTTCCATCGGTTCATTGCGGCGGCGAACTGGTCATCCGCCATACCGGCCGCGAAGTGACGGTGGACCTGAGCAACGCGGAAGCTTCCGAACTGACCTTTGCTGCTTTCTACGCAGACTGCGAGCACTCGATCAAACCGATCACGCAAGGGAGCCGCGTGTGCTTGACCTACAACCTCCTGCAGCGCGGAACCGGAAAGAAAAATAAACCGATTACAGCGCCACTCTACGACCGAGAGGCGGATCGAGCGGGGGCGATTCTGGAACAGACGTTCGAGAAACCCGACGCACCCGCGAAGCTGGCCTGGCTGCTCGAACATCACTACACCCCGGTAGGGCTTTCGTTTTCCGGACTAAAAGCTCGGGACGCTGCGCTGGCCAAGGTTGTGCGGGACGCTGCGCGGCGAGCGAGGTGCGCCCTGCACCTCGGTATCGTGCATATCGAAGAATCGGGTGCGGCCGAACCTTATTTCGACATGGCTTATGGGCGTGGTCGCCGATGGAGACGGCATTACGACGATCACGATATGGCCGAGGACGCTGAGACAGATGACGGGGAATTTGAGGTGATTGAAGTTTTCGATAGTTGGCGACGCATCGATCAATGGATGGACACGAATGACCACGCGGTGGAATTCGGATCGCTGCCGATTGAAGACCGTGAAATCCTGCCCGCCGGTGCGCTGGATGGCGAGGCACCTGATCAACAGCGGCTGACGGAAGCCAGTGGTAACGAAGGCGCGAGTTTCGAGCGTTCCTACCATCGCGCTGCGCTGGTCATTTGGCCGCAAGATCGTTTTGTGGACGTACTGCTTCAAGCGGGCCCCACTGCTGCGTTGCCGCACTTCAAAGATCGTGTCCAGGTCTCGAATTCTCCGTCGGCGCCAGCTGCGGATCGACAAACGGTGCATTCCATAGCGGAGCGGATTATTGCTGCCTGGGAAGCCACCGGAAATGACGGTCATCGCCAAAGGGACAAAGAGTCGGACCGGAGCGACATGATCGCGCTCCTTGGGCAACTGGCCGACGCGCCGCTGCTCGAACGGTTCATCGCCGGGGTTGTGACGCGAGAATACGATGGTAGCGAAAACGAGGCCATCGCTGCCAATGTTCGGTGGCTAGGCCCAATTCAGGGGAGCCGGCTCCTGTCGCACCTGGCGATTGAAAATATGCGCTCCTTTCCTGCGGCTTGTGTGGACCTTCTCTCGCGGTTAACCCGCGAATTAGGATTGGAACCAACCAGAGGTTGGATTGCGGCACTGCGGGAGATTGGCGCAGCCATTGTGGGGGCATTACCGGATCTTAAGAAGCGCAAGCCGGACCCCCCGGATGGGGATTGGTGGCGGACTCAAAAGGCCAAGCCTGTGCACGACACTACGGTCGTGGATCTCCTGGAAGCGCTTGCAGCGTTGAACGCAAGCACTCTTTGTGATGCCGCTTGCAAGTCGATTGCGGCAAATCCCAAGGTGTTTAACCCCGCCACAATGATTGTGTCGGCTCTTCAACTCCTGCGCGAGCGCAAGGGCGATGCCGTCCTCCGCGATACGGAGTTCCAGCGCTTATGGGCTCATTCCGCCGAGTTCCTGCTGGCACGCAGCGAGCAACCTCCGGAGTCTCCCAAGGACTGGCGGCTAGATGTGAAGATTGCCTGCCGATGTGATGATTGTCGTGAACTGCAGGCCTTCGCTCTTGATCCCGCCAGCCAAACGCATCGCTTCCGCGTAAAGAAGGAGCGCCGTCAGCACTTGCACGAAGAGATCGACCGTCATCGCCTGGACATGACGCACGCGACTGAACGCACGGGATCGCCCCAAACACTGGTCTGCTCGAAGACTCGCGCCACTTATGAACGCCAATGCCGTCAATACAACGAGGATCTCGCTTCCATGGCGGCACTCTGCCGACTCATCGGCGAAACAGATCGGGATATGCAGACGTTTCGAGCGCGCATGGAGGTCGCCAGACAACGGCGCGCCCTGACATGATTGGCGGCCACGTAGCTCGAATTTTTATTACGTTCCTGTGAGGGTTGCATGGCAGGACGCCGATGTTTAGAGTTTCGTCGCCAGAGGTAATGTTCCCATTGCCATCCGCTACGGGGAGTCCGCTTCCTGCTTGTGCTTGACTGCCGGACGTGCCTACGACTCCGAAGGCATACCCTCCACTAAGACTAGCATTCGTAAATCCAGAAGCGGCATGCACAGGCGGCGGACCACTACTGCTTGATGAACTGGAAGATGAAGAAGGACCATAAGAGCCATTGCCGCCACAACCCAACAAAAGCAAAAACAACGGAGCAACGAGCAATCCAATAGTGCGGGCCGGATGCTTTAACATGGTGCCTCCTGGGGCAGCATTGAATGGTTTGGACTGCAGGAATGGGCCGGGAGTTTATCACAGGTTGAAATTGTCATCTCGCAAATATTCTCAATACTGTAAGTATCGAACTGATTAGCACGTGTCAGACCGAACCGCGCAGCAACACCCTGAACAGTCTCAGGGAGGTGAGAATGGTGGATATCGATCAGGTGATCCGCCGGTGGTTGACCGGCGAGAAGACTCGGGCCATCGCGCGATCGACCGGTTCGGACCGCAACACGGTTCGACGGATCGTGCGTTTTGCGGAGGAGGCCGGAATCTGGGGCGATACGCCCTGGCCCAAGGAAGGCAAGCTGCAAGCGATACGGCAGCGCATGGGCCGGCCCGGTACGACCGTGGCTGTGGGCGAGGCCGAGGAGCGGCTGAAGCCACGAACCGATCAGATGCGAGCTTGGCTAGATAAAGACCGCCTACTGCTGACCAAAGTGCACGAACTGTTAGGCCGCGAGGGGCGTAAGGCCGGTGGAATGCGAGCCACGGTACGGGGGCTGCGTCGCCCTTCTGCGGCCGTTCCTTCCGAGCTCACGACCTGCCTCCTTAATGAACAGTTGGGAGTAACGCACTGCTGGCCCTTGTGGCAGCCCGAGATTTAAGGGCTTGGCGCGTTTGGTCGAGCTTCATGGCGAGTGCCTGCCGGGGCACATGATCGATGACCGGCTTGAACAACCACCGAAGCGATCCAGGAAGGTCTTTACTCAGGCCGATAACCTCCAGTTCCAGGTACAGCCCGCCATCGCGTTCTTCGAACCTTGCGAAGCTCACTAAGCGCCAAAGATAACCACTTCCCTCGTCCGGCGCTAACCTGTGTTCGTCCTTTTCGCCATGATGTTCGATTTGCTGTACGCGATTGGTGGAGAAGGTCATGTATCCTTGGCGGCTATTTAGCGCGACATACTTGGAATCCAGTTCGGTATAGAAAGCAGCGGTGACAAACAGCACTCTCTGAACCCATACAATCGAAACTTTCTGCTCATCATCCGAAGAGTCGATCAGGTCGGCTTTGATCAGCGTGGGACGATAGATTTCGCTGTATCTGCCGTAATCACCGACAACCGCTGAGAGATCCCGAATCGTCCCGCCCGG
>QHYQ01000196.1 GCA_003224175.1 Acidobacteriota bacterium | reverse complement strand
CAGCATCGTCCAGATGTACCCTGCTTACCGCTTACGCCGAGTATATCAACCGAATGGGCAAATCCTGAGGGAGATAAACACGACCGTGGAAGTCGGACCCGATAAGGCGATAAGGGCCGGCCCTTGATGGTGCCTGAAATAAAGCTATTCTCGCGTACCAGGAACCAGGACACCATTCAAGCGACTGCAAACTCGTTGATCTTCCGGCTTTTTACAGCTGAAGCTGCGCTGGGGCTTAGCGTCGAACCTCGTTGAAGGGGTATTCCGCGATCCAGTGGAACTTCCGATTGACTAGCGGGAACCACTTGCGATCCACGAGTTGGAGTTGCATGCCTATTCTGTGATTGTCCATGGTTCCGTCGAGGGTCAGTTGATCCGGTGCGGGACGCTGGAAAGTGAAGTTCGCTTTCCAATTTCTGTTGGTACCCTTTGTCAGTGCGATGGTCTTCTCTTGCAGGTTGATCGACGCGCCGTAGCCGGCAAACGAATCATCCATGTTTTGAAAATTCACGCTGGTGGGAAGGTCAAAGATGACGCGCCGCCAGCCATCATGATCCGTGATGAGCGGCGGCCGAAGCTGGCCGTCAATCGTAAGTTGGTCCACGTCCCATATGCCGTAGAACGGCGATTTGATGCCGCCCCCACCAGAGGCGTACCAACCCGTCCAATTCTTGTAGGTATTCACGCCGACCAGATATATTCCAAAGAGGAGTTGAAGGGCGAGCGCCATGCGACTGGCGCGCAGTGTGCGGAAGAGCGGAGGTTGGCTTGAAGGCCCGACCGTGCGATTCAGGAAAAAGAAGTCAGTCAAACGCGAAAGCTCAGGAGCGAGGAGGAACAAGGTCATCAAAATCAAGTGAAAAGACAAGAGCTTTACGGGGACATCGAAAGTCATGTTGAGTATGAAAACCTGGATCATGTCCGCCAGAACAATTAGCGTGCCAAACGTTGCTGTGAGAGGAACAAGCAGCAATATTCCTCCGGCCATCTCCGCACATCCCGCGAAGACTTCGTACGCAGGGGATGCCCCGATGGAATTCCAGAGAACGCCTTCCGGCGTGAAGCTACCGAAGGGCTGGACCCAACGGGTGAGAAATGGAAAGGACATTTGCAGCGGAATAACTTTATACATGCCATAAGCGAACATCTCCGCGGCGAGTGCGAAGCGAAGAAATAGACGAAACCAAGTCTGCAGCCGGATGTAATTTTCGCGCTGGCGACCGAGAACAGACCAGATGCCGGTTGCGATCACGGCGAAGACCAGCAGACAGAATGCTTGGACCCAATCGAAGGTTTTGTCCCCGCTGCCACTGCCCCTGTAAACCAACGGATGCGTTATCCGGAAAATATGGGCTGCCGTCCAGAAGGTGATGTGGCGGAGTGGCCATCGCGTGCCCGGAAGGATGAAGAACCCGGGGATGAGAAACAGCGCTGCGAAGATTTGCGTGGTCAGGCAGAACATTCCCAAATACGTGAAGCAGAAACGGAATACAAGGCGCTTGGCTAGGCTCCAATGTGGAATCTCGGTCCCCTGCAGGCCTTGGTCGATATCAGTAGGAGTGCCCATTCGAGACCTCCCTGAGCGGGGGGAGTGCTTTGTGACCGGATGACTGCGCGATGGGGTCGAGATTGACGCTCGCCATCTGCCAACATGCCTGCGATTTCCCATTCCTAACATGTTCTGAGCGCAGCTTTAACAGCGAATAGATTTCCCCCACGAATTTCACGTAATCAGTAGTCTCTCTGTAGGGCGGAACACCATGGAATCGTGTAACTGCGCGCTCCCCTGCGTTGTAGCTGGCGAGAGTCAAATTGACGTCTCCCTTAAATGTCTCTAACAGGTCACGCACCAGGTGTGTGCCACCGTCAATGTTACTCGCGGCATCAAACGGGTCCTCTACTCGGTATTTCTTCGCTGTGACCGGCATCAGGGCCATCAACCCCATGCCGCCGGTTGTACTGATGTTGTTGGGGTTAAAGTCGGACTCGTAAATCACAATGGATTCGATCAAGCACGGATCCACGCTGTATTTCTCGCTTGGTTCACGGATCATCTGCGTCACAGTTTCAGCATCCATTGCCAGATTGCTGACCTTGGAAGGGGACCGCAGCAGCCGCAGGTAAGCAATCCCCCGATCGCGAAGGTGTTCGGAAAAGGAGTGTTGGTAGCGATCAGGCTTAATGGGAAACGTGAACGCCACGTAATCCCACCAGAGCAGCAGAAGCCAGGGCGAAATCGCCAATACGAGCTTGAACGAGCTTCGAATGCTTAAGCCTCTGCTTCTCGTACGCGTCGGCTGCTCTTTTGGATTCTCTGGGCACACTGCGTGTCTACCTTAGAACGTCGAATCTATAACCCGCCTGCTTCAGTCTGGGAACGATCTCTCTCACAGCGCTTTCCGTGGCCGGCGCATTTGGCCCTCCCAGATGCATAATCACAACCGCCCCCGGTTCCGCGCCGGATATGACTCGGTCGACGATTACTCTGGGATCGGCCTGGAAGGCATCACCGGAGACCAGCCCCGCATCTCTGATCTTCAACCCGAGTTCCCATGCAACGAATTGATCAAACAAGCTATAGCAAAGGCCGGGGTGGCGCAAATTTCTGGGGCTTGTGCCCGTTAGGGCGTAAATCATTTGCTGTGTTTTTTGTATCTCATACTTTTTTAGCCTGAAATTGCTCGTCCAGGGCAGGCCGTAACAGTCGCTTTGAAAGGCTAAATGGTCATAGGTGTGGTTTTGAATTGAAAAATGCGAATTGCTGCCAAGCTCTTTCACAAGTTCGGGATAGGCCTCCGCGAACAACCCGGTTACAAACAGAGTCACCGGAGCTTGTTGCTTCTCGAGATACGCTACTAAGCCTGGACTGTACCACGCAGGCACTTCTCCTGCCTGCAGGCGGTGCCTCATCTCGGGCGTGATGTCTGCGTCAAATGTCAAATAAATCTTTCTCGGGCCTCCATGTCTTCGTTGGTCGTATTCGAACCCTGTCGCTGCCGTTAGCAGCAGCACGAGAACGGCAGCAATTGCTGTTCCGACTAGCGGATCTGTTCGCCGCTTCATCTGCCAGAATGTGCCGAATAGGAACATGATCTCATTGGCTGTCGTCCGACGCTCGCTTCGGAAGAGCTTTCCCCGCAGCTGTAAGACCTTGAGCAGTATTCCCAATTGCCACCGTTCGTTCTATAAAACGCGGTTGCGTGTGAAACAAGTAAACGTCGAGCACTGCTTTTACTCTAGCCAGAGACTCACGGATCACGGTTCTGCCACTGAAGACATCGGGGGCATTGAAGCCGATCGCGTCCAGCCTCGAATGGTTGGCGATAAAGATGGCTCGCTGGTTCTGAAATTCCTGTGAGATGATAGTGATCTGGGTCTGGCCAAACACTTCTTTTGCGCGGACAACCGAATCGAGAGTCCTGAAACCGGCATAATCCAGATAGACCTTCTCGGCTGGCACTCCCTGACTGATCAGCCCGCTCTTAAGGTCCGCGGGCTCGTCATCACCTGGACCGTTGTCGCCGCTTGCCAGCAGATAATCCACCTTGCCCTGCCGGTATAGCTCCGCGGCTGCCTTGACCCGCCCCAGAAAAAACAGATTGAGCCGGCCATCTGCAACACGTTTGGGAGAGCCGAGAACCAGTCCAACGCGCTGGTGAGGAATCAGCGTGACATCCGAGTAAGTTTTACCTTTGGCGGCGTGGGTAATCACGATATTCGCCGCGAACGCACCGGCAACGACGATGTCCACAGCTACCAGACCAAAGTTAATTAGCTTGCGTCCACGGATATTCACCATAAGCTAGTGCTCCAGGTACGGACCACTCACAATCATGCTGATTCAAAGCGCGCCCGAAATCGCGCACCATGCGAACAATTAGGGTACGAACACCAATTTATTATTGGCGGTGGGCTGCGCTTCCAATACCTCTTCCAGTTTCTTGTACTGCGCGCTGGCCTTGCAGTCTGTACTTAGGACCATGATGCAGCCGTGCGTGATTAAATTACCTTTCCCCAATAGAAAACCGCCAAAGCTCCTGGCACGCAACTGGGAAGCTCGCGCTACGGACTCTCGCGCGCCAGGGCGGATTGCGTTCCAGGGAAGGGATTCAGTAGCTCGCGAAGCTTATCAAAATCAAAACCTTCGGGATCTGATTTCCTACCAGCGGGCAGGGCTATCTCGGCGTGAGAGACAATTCGTCCGTCGGGAATCTCATGACTCTGACGAAGCTGATGGATAATTAGAGCGACAGCTTCGTACTGCAAATCAGAGTAAGGATCCGTGCCGTCGTTTCGATTCACGAGTTCAATTCCCACACTGAAATTATTCACATCGGACATACCATCCAGTTGCGAAATTCCCGCATGCCAAGCCCGCCGCTCCACAGGAACAGTCTGAAAGACCCGCCCGTCCTTGCCCACGATAAAATGCGTCGAAACCATCGAATTGGGATCTTGAAAAAAGTTGATGGTTGTTCCCAGTGTTCCTAGGCCACTAGCATGCAGAACCACGCAGGTAATTCTGCTGTCTGAGGGTCTAAAATCATAGTTTGGTGAATGCCTATAAGGGTAGATTATCGTCGTTGAAGCACGTTCACGGTTGACCTGATAGCAGTGCAAAACGGAACCAGCGAATAAGCTGCACACAGCCGCGGATAGCAGCACTTTGATATTCACACTTTGGGGTACGGCACCTGCTGCGCCTCGGTTGCTGCTTCGAAGTGTTTTCACTCCGAATCCGGCAGTCACTACACACGCCAGGAAAATGCTGAGGCCTATCAACACACCGATATTGCGCCAGTACCACGGAGGGAGGATTGGGCTCAGCGAGGATGCTTGGGTTTGCTGGTCCAGCCCGTTCTCTGTAGCCCTTGTCGCATCGCTAGGGAGACGAAGAAGACGATTCAAAGGAATTGCTGCCGCTCTTTCAAAATCCGCCTCCCAGTAGCGGTCTATCCATCTTATTTTTATCAGATTAAGCGCCGTGCGTTCTGACACGGCGAGCTCGTATAACGAGAGGCTGTGGGGAGGTCGCGACACAAGGCCAGCTAGCAGGGCACTCTCCGGTAGGGATAGCTCGCTAGGTGTTTTGCCAAAATAATACCTAGCTGCGGCACCAACTCCCCGCTGATTCATCCCATACTCAATACTGTTCAGGTACAACTCCAAGATTCGTTGTTTGGGTAGAAGTCGCTCAAGCTCAAAGGTGAGCGCAGCTTCCTTAAGCTTGCGGCTCAGCGTACGCTCTTTGGTCCAAAATAAATTCTTGGCCAGCTGCTGAGTTATTGTACTGCCTCCCGCAATCACGCGGGCTTCTCGCAGGTTCAGCCGAAGTGCACTATGCAGGGATCTCCATTCCAGACCGTCGTGTTCGTAGAACCCACGATCCTCACAGGCTACGATTGCCTCCTGCATTGCAGTCGAAATTTCGGGTATAAGCGCATAACCCGAGAGAAAACCAGGTGGCGTGCCGCTGCCCAGATATGGCTCGATCATCTTGTCCAAGTTGCGCCGGTAATAGATGAACCCCAGACAGGAGAGAAGCGCAATTTCAGCCAAGCAGCCAGTCAGCAGCGCCAGACTGACCTTGTGCCTAAGTGCTACCGCCATCTTTCCAAAAAATCCAGGACCATGCGATGCCCCGACCATGGACGACCCGATACCCGCTGAGGCTACTACTACCGCTAAAGTCGCTGTTCCCATGACCGAATCGCTGGTCATAAACGGGGGTCTGAGGCGAATGCTAAGTAACAATCCATACATTGAGCTAATGGAACCAGCGCACAAGGCAATGCGCGCCGCCTGTGCTTCACTGTCGGTGTCTGGCTTGGTATAAAGGAGCTTCACTACCCCAGTTACGACCGCAATCCACACTAAAAGCCCAACGACTAGGCATGTAAGTAGGCCGTGCTCGGTGGCAAGGGTCCGCCCAAACGCTTGCAAAGACCATCCTTGCGCTAATGTCAGACCGCTGCGACTCAGTCTGGCGCGGTCCCCCCACCCTAACCCCAGTCCGAGCATTGCGGCATCGGAGATACCGAGGAAGAGAGAAGGGCCGAATGTCACACCGAGTAGAATTGCGAATCCGCCCACAATTAGGAAGGCGCAAGACCGCATCAGCGCTGAACGTCCTCTGGGCTGAAACAAACTTGCGCCTCCCCCCTTCGCCAGCCAAACCGCTAGGCCTGAAACCGTTGCCACAACCAGGCTCAAAGAGAAAGCCCAAAGAAGCTTCTTGGATTGAGCAGCCCACACGCACAAGCTCATCCCCCCCGACGCGGTGGCAGCTGCATAAAATTTCCTGTTCCCATCGTGGGCTTGCTCTGTGGCACTGAAAAGGGAAGCGGTGCCGAGGGCAAAGCTAAGCACTGGGACCGCGGGGAAAATACCAATCTCTTTGGGGGCGATTCCCAAAAGATCTATTATCGTAAGCGTAAGCGTGGCCCACAAAAGAAGATCACGCCAGCGCATAGGTGTTCGCACCGCAAGCAAGCTAATGAACCCTCCAACGACCGCGATTGTTGTGGCGAGCGAGGCCGTGAAAGGATATGGATCCATATAGGAGAGAAACCAATCTTTTGAGACGCCCTCCAACCATAGGAGATAGACGACACTTAGAAGCATCAAGGTCGCGTGCAACAGGCGATCATCTGATGGAACAGTGGTGGAAGGCACTCTAAAATTGCCTAACACTTGGTGGATCCTTCGGGAGCCACTCCAGCTCGTATATTTGTTGGACGCTACACTAGCACTAACGTATTACTCGCAAGTAGTTGCTGCCATGCTCCGCTTCTAACAACTGCAGCATTTTTCCGTACTGCGCGCTCGCGGTTGGATCCTCTTTCAGAACCGTGATACACCCGTGCGTAAAGCTACCTATACCCAACAGAAAACCACCTCGCAACGATCCAGGCATCCAACTGGGAAGTCGAAGCCTCCATCCCGGCTTGGCCGGGATCGGCTCCAGTACGAAACGCCCTGGGTGTCCCGGACGCGCATCACGCTTCATCTTGTACTCGCCGGGCTCGACAGGACCTCTCCGCATATATTTCCTGCCCGTGCACTGCGGGTTATCCTGGCATGTACCGTAACCGGAAGCGATATTCTCGGGCCCCACAATGATCGGCGGCATCTGATGGTTCACACTTGAGCTGCACTCCAGGGTGTGAGCCGAAATACTGTACAAACACTCAGCCCCTCGAGCGGTATCGTAAGCAGCGACCGAGTGGCTTGCCAGCGAGCGGGTGAGCAGCCCCCGCAACTTCACCAGGCCACCGGGATAGTCATTACCGTCTCCAGTGGATTGGACAGGGAAGCTAAAGGGCGGCAGCCTGCTTGCCTGCGGCGTTGTTTTGGCAACGGCGGACACATTCACGGCCGACCGCTTCGATTGGTTTGGTGACGGATCCTGCCCGAACGGTGCCAGACGAGCGCCGAACCCGAAGACAACCACGGCGCAAGGCAAAAACAGCAGCAATTTATGCTTCATTAATTTATGCTTCATTGAAGATGCCCCTGGGTGAATTGTACCGTTCGAGAGCGGCTAACCGCACTTTGTGATTGCTTCGGAGCCCGCGATCGGCCCACGCGGCGACCGGCTGCGTCAAGTTGGTTTGTTCGCCTCCGTTCTTCTTGCTCTTTATCTAGTCGCGTTAAGCCGATCACGCGCAATTTGCTCAAGATGGGGATCTAATGGAGCGCAGGGATCCAGGGGCTCCGAGCTTGGCGCTCTGGGCTCTGCCCAGCTCCGCCGAAAACGGCTCCCTTTCTCGCCGCCCCTAACTGCAGCAGCCAACGTAGTACAGGGGTCCCGCACGTTGTTTGTACGACTCCGGAACCCTGTCACCGAAGGTGATAATCCCTAACAGTAAATGCTCCTTTTGTCGACAATAGTCCCTACTGCGAGGGAGGCTCTATCGGATCAGAGCATAACCGCCGGGTTTCAGTGTCCCCACCGTGTTGAACGTCGAACCGTTAGCATCAATCCAGCTGAGCGTGAATGCCCCATAAGGAGCCTTCTTGATGATGAAAAAGACGTATCTAGCTCTTGTGGCAATGCCCCTAGCGACGCTCGCGTCGCAGTCGCCATCCACCTCCGCCGCCGCCTTGTTAATGCTTTCAATAAGCCTGGCCGCGGTCCCAACACATTTATCACCCTTCTCGTCATCAAAGTCCGTGGTGCCGTTAGTGTTGCCGTTGCAATCCTTAACGACCTTCACAGCCACGTGTTGCTTAACATTCAGAGGACTTTCCGCGTCACCTACTTCTTCAGCATCTTCAGGACACGTCCCCTCCTTGCCCGGAAACGGAACTGCGACAAAGTTTGAGATGCCGCCAGTTGCAAGGGAGAAGGCGCTTACAGAATTGGGGATGGGGTTGTTGTTGATCGAATTCGATTGAGCATGGACACTAGCCCGAAGTCCCGGAAGAAGGTGGAACTTCGGACTAGCTGTAAGCAGCGCCAACCCGAAAAGAACAGTGAGCGCTGCCGGGACGTACTTAAATCCAGGTTTCATATTCCCTCCTGTTCGTTCTTAGTCTTTCAGTCAGCACAACTTCTACACCAAGAGGCCACTTTGAGCTCCCTGATTACAATTCACTCTCTAGTCGAAAATGGTTCCACCTGACAATGAATCCATCCACTCGCTTCGTACACGCTTTGCGCCTCTGATTCGAGGGCTTGAGCGAAGCACACTCACTTTCCGCGTTAGCCCCCTTGGTCGCCGACCTATTCGTCAACTCCCCGAAAGAAATTGGGCTCCTAATTACGGACAATGATCGTGGCCGTCACAACAAGCGCGGTCTTGCAGTTGTCGTCTTGCAAACATCCTGCCATCCAATCGTGGTAAGCCGATCACGCACAATTCGCACAAGATAGAAATCTCCTGAAGCGAATGCGCGGCTACTCAGAGGGGGCCCTCTGGTGGTCGCACCATGGTCTTCGCGCCAGGGCTCTCACACGGGTACCAAGTTTATCGGCATAGGATCCTCGCACTTGTCCCGGGTTGGACCGCCGTTCCTCCTGTCGAGCTGTAGCGCCGTTTACTCGTCAGCACCGCCACTGCCCAGCGTTGAAGGCTGAGTCGTTCGGTTGTCTTGGAACCATGAGGTAGGTCTGAGGGAGCCATTCTTGTTGGTAGGAGGCTCGCGAACCCTGGCTGGGTTCGTCACCGCGAGTAACATGGGAGGCGGTGGCAGGCGGCCAGCGGAAGTTCGAGTTTGTCTCAGTCAAGCCTAGCGTAAAGGGCAGCCGCACACAGACCAGCATCAATCTTAGTGATTTGGATGAGAGCACCCCCAACGGAAATCTTCTTTCGGCAGTTAAGTTTCCGCTAAGCGCATACATCGAGTTTGCATACAAACTCACACCCTACCAGACCCACTTTCTGGAATCGCAATTGCCGACTTGGGCCAAAACGCCTTTTGATATTGAGGGGCAAGCGCAAGGTAGTCCAACCACAGATCAAATGCGTCTGATGATGCAATCTTTGCTTGTGGATCGTTTCCGACTGGCGGTCCATTTTGAGATGCGAGAACTCCCAATATTCGCGCTTAACCTAATCGAGCCCGGAAAGACAGGATCTCGGCTCCAGCCGCATTCTGATGATCCGCCCTGCTCTAATACGCCCATTCCGCTTGCGCCAGGTTCCGAACCGATGCCTCGAACAAAGGTCGGCGGATTCGCAACTACTTGCGGTGCGCTCATTGGGTTCGATTTGCCGCATAACGCACCGACCCATTTTCAGATTGAGGCGCGAAATCTTACGATGCCGCAGATAGCAAGCCACGTGGCTGTAGTCGGGCACCTTGACCGCGAAGTCTTGGATAACACCGGCCTCAACGGGAGTTTCGATTTCAGTATCGTGTTCGTACCCGAGCCCAACCTTTATCGAGTGCGTAATTTCCAACCCGATCCCTCACTGCCGAAGTTCCCGGAAGCACTACACCAGCAACTCGGGCTTAGACTGGACGCGGAAACCGGGCTTGTGAATGTTTTGGTGATTGACCATATCGAGGAGCCTTCCACAAACTAGGTCGCACGCGGGATTTGTCCCCATTCGATGCTGTTCCTCTGGTGCGTTCGGGTGAACGGTAGATGGCGCGTTACTGAGGCGTCCAGACCACCATTTCTCGTGTCGCGACAAAGCGCCATCGACCACGCTTTCTCTGCACGACTTCACAGCCGCGACCTCGAAGCACCGGCAGCGGTTTTCCATTCGCATCTTTCATGCCAGTGATTGTCCAGGAGCCGTCCACGATAGCCATGTCGGAACGGAGGAAACGAACTTGCTCAATGACACCGACTTCTGTTCCGGCGCCCGACTTGAGAAGCTTAGCGAAGAAATCACGCATTTGTTGTCGCCCGTGGATAAATTGGCCGTCAATGCCTACATAATCGGCGTTCTCATCCCAGTATTGGTCGATGGCAGTGCGGTCGCCATGATTTAATCGGACAGGAGCGCGACCACAAGCGAATCGAACGCCTATTCAATCCCTACACGGGCGCGGATCTGGGCGATCGTTATACGGTGATCGAGCACATCTTCGCATGGCTTACCGACTTACATAATAATCTTTTGGGTGGGAATACCGGGCGTCTGGTGAACGGCATTGCTTCCTGTCTCCTCACGCTGCTTTCCTTAACCGGAGCCATTCTCTGGTGGCCGGGGATTAAGCATTGGCGATGCAGCACCAAAATCAAGTGGGACGCACGTTTCCCGCGGTTCAATTGGGATCTACATAGTGCAATCGGGTTTTGGTGCTGGGTCTTTTTGTTCGTCTGGGGAATCTCGGGGATCTATTTTTGTCTGCCTACGGTCCTCGGTCCTCCGATTCATCCGCGGGATCGTTTCGGCGATTCATATCCTAGCCCGGACAGCGGCGGACATGGTTCGCTTACCGTGTACCGTTCGGACTGTTGACATTACGCCGTGAGGCTACAGTCTTACCACCATTCAAAGCGGCGATGGCACCCTGGACTGCCGTCAACTGTCGCCGTAGCTTCGACTCTTCCTGTCGCAATGCTCCAATAATATCCATGAAACCTCCGGCAGGTATTAAGCACGCACGAATGCTAAAGGTCAAGAAAGCCGCAAGAAGTTATCGACGTGATCTCGAGAGTAAATAGCTTCCGGTGTGCGAAGCTTCACAAAGCCAATGCATGACTATCGGAATGCGGAGGGTCGATGCCCCGCACCGCATGCTTCGGGAGTTTAGTGACTCCCGTTTTGTCGAACCTTTTCAACCCGAGCTCCAACCCGAGATCAGGCCGGCTTGCGCGTATCTACAAGTACTTGGCAGTCCCTGGCGGCCTTGTAAGTTCTGTCACGGCAGAGGTCGCGGGTTCGAGTACCGTCGTCCCCGCCATTCTTTCCACAAGAGTTAGGCGAGTTCCGTTGAGATCCTTGAGGGCGCGAAAAGGGCGCACTTCGCGCCCTTTTGTGCCCTTTTTGTTCGGCTATGCGGAAGCGGTTCCCTGTCCGCCAAAGATTGATGCTCCGTTCGCATCAGAAGAAAAGACCAACGACACGACGGCAGCTTGCGCTGCATGCTTGGCTGGCGTAATAGCCTGCGTGTAAACGTCCATCGTTGACCGCATCGAGGAATGCCGCAGTAGTTCCTGCATCACCTTGAACTCGGTTCCGACACTTCGCAGCAAAGTTGAGTACGTATGCCGGAATGTGTGCCAACCGAATCGGTTCCGAATTCCAACCGTCAATTTCGCCACCCAGTGCGATTTCGTGATGACGCCGCAGAATCAGTTCAAAGTGTAGGCCTGCAATTTTGGGTACAGGATTGGGTACAAGTGAAGGTACGAAAGGTGTCGGGTAACCTTCGGAAGCGACGCCAGCCAAACGCGATGTAGTTTTTTGACCCACTCTCTCATAACCCGAAGGTCGGCCGTTCAAATCGGCCCCGCGCAACCAGCCATCTTGTTAGTTCACCAGGGCTTGCTTGAACTAAGCACGCCCTTTTTATTGAGTTTTTGACTACCCAACGGTCATCGGTCTTGCTTTCCTCCGGTAAGCAAGAATATCTCACACGTCGGGAAGGAGTTCGCCGGAACCGATCAACCGCCCGAAAGAGGTCATTGGGTACATGATCGAGGGTTGAAGCCGCGCTATCAAAATTCCGCAGGATCTTTCTGCGAATAGCCGCCGGGAAAGCCGGCTCCGCGACACACCTGGTCACGCAAACGGGCCATCTCTCACCGACCGCACGGATATTTCTGGGCTCGCCGCTGCAGTGGCGGCCAGTGCAATCGCGCTGTCGGGTCTCATGCTTTTCAGACTCCATTCGCGTCAGGCTCAACTGGCGCAATCCGAAAAAGCCGGGGAAGGCCGCCCAAGTAGGAGGCGCCAGTGAATTGGCCAATGTACGGGAACTGGCTGGGCCCTGGTCTTCGAAGTTTTTCATCTTTCACAGGCCAAAGACTAGGGAGAATATCTCTTCAATTGTGGTTCGTTTGCCTGACGGCGCACCGGACCAGCCGGGATCCTACTGGGCTTTTTCACTGCAGCCACTATTCGGCAACTGCCAACTCGAATACATCACAGATCTGCAGAAGCTCTCGTCGGACTCAAATATGCGGCGAAGCATCCCATGGTGGGCGATCCTTGTAGCCGTGCCGTTTTTGATCCTCTTCAGATGGCGGATCTACCGGGCGGCGCCTGGGCTCGTGGAGCTATCGTAAGGGGCTACGCCTTTCGCCTCCTCTCGCAATTGAAATCCGGATCAACAGCGATCAACTCGTTGCTGCCGCAATGGAATAGAGATTCACGGACGAGGCAGCAACTTCGTTCTGTCGAAGTTCCGTCAAACGCAATAGAACGGCTCAACGGATCACGTGCTTCTCCTGGCCCGAAACGAGTCTTTGGAACAGTGGTTTCAGAACTGGCTAGGGGTTAGGTTGTGTCTGCAAGCCCGGGGCCATGCCAAAGGGCAAAAGCCGAAGGTAACCCCTGGCACTCTTGCCAGATTAGTTCTGGAGGTCACAGTAACGGCAAACATGAGTATTGATGAATTAACACGTTCGTACATTGCGAAGATAGAACGGCAGCAGCACGCACAATCCACTGGCCTATTCCGAGACAGAACTGAGCGCGCACCTCATTTCTCTGCGGGAATGCGGTTCCAATCAACATCAGGAGGAAGAATTCAGTATGAGGAACGCGGTCCGTGGATGGATGGGCAATCGATTTCCTCCGGATGCCGCGCTTCTCCTACGCGCTTGTGGCTTCAATTCGTCAGTCTAGCGACGCTAGGAGTTTTGACGGCGTACAA
Source organism: Acidobacteriota bacterium (assembly GCA_003224175.1). GTDB lineage: Bacteria > Acidobacteriota > Terriglobia > Acidiferrales > UBA7541 > Palsa-189. The sequence continues at coordinate 2,795 of QHYQ01000196.1, read as the reverse complement.
CTACATCTTCGTCCTGAATTTTCTCCCCACGCGTGTTCCGCGCGAATACGTGGCTAGCGTGTGGCTAAATGCCAGCGAATTTGCATGGCTCTACGGCTGGATAGTATTAGGAATGTACCTCCTTGCCTGGGCCTACTACTGGCGGAAGAAATACGGTCACAGCTTAGAAACTGGGGTGTGGGTCGGGATCGGATTCGTTGTAATTCTTCTGATTGGGGCAGTTGCACGGCCGATATTTCCATGGATGGGATGGACCTGGGCAGAACGCCTTCGAACCTTGTTGGATTCCCACCCGGAACACGGAATCGTTATGGGTTGGGCAGTTGTAGCGCTGGCGTTGGTTTCTATCTGCTGCAATTGCGAGTCACGAGACCGACTCCTGGGTAGAGGCAAGGGAATTGCTCTTTTAGCCTTCACGGTTCTTTGCGTTATTCTTGGACTAAGCTTGTTAACGGCTTGACGCTGCGGCGGTCCCGTCATCTTAGACTGTTTGCGTTCCGGCTCTTCGAAACGCTTCTGAATGCACCTAGCCAAATCGTTGTAGATTCCGCGCACCTCCGGGTCGAGGTGGACGAACGCGCCCTGCAAATCCAAATGCCCAAGACTCGCCATCCACCGGAAGCCTGGCCTGCACAGTGGAAGATCATGCCCTCTTACGGCGTGGCGTCGAGATCAAGCATCTGCATAACCCCTGTGTACTGTTCCCTTGTGAAGCCTAACATTGTGATCGGCACCCGAATTGCCATTGTTCCACCTCTTTGCCCTGTACACCTTGTAGGTAAGGATTGAGCTGGTGGCGCGCGAGAATGCTGTAGGCCAACGTGATGTCAACACATTGGCCGTAATGCCACTTGTGACGTGCGCGACGCCAAGTGCAGCCCATCCCGCGCTGCGTCGCTCAAGGTAAGACTCAGCTTGCAGGTTTACCGCTGTGAACTCTCTGGGTGTTCCATAGTGGCACAACGAACAGGTCCTCCTGTACCATCGCGTCCCGTTCCAATTCGGCTCCTAAGAACAGTTTACGGCGTCGTGCAATTCCGAAATCCTATGACCGGTGCAGTGTGGGGTGGGACCCTGCGCGGTTGCAGCTTCATGTCATGCTCCAGTGCACAAGGAGTGAAGTACGATGCGTTTCCATTCGCTTCACCGTGTGGTCTTGTTCGGTTTGGTCGCGCTTGCGCTGATGGCCAACGGCAAAAGGCCCATTGCCGCGGCCCAACTGGCGCCGCCAGCGTCCCCGAAGGTCGCTTTGAGCGCCTCGCCGACTTCCGCTCAAGCGGGCCAACAGGTCACGCTGACGTGGTCGTCGACGAAGGCCACATCCGTCACTTTGGAGCCCTCGGTGGGCGGCGTCGCCGCGCAGGGTTCTACGACAGTGAGGCTTTCTCAATCGACCACTTACACCGTCACCGCCACGGGCCCGGGCGGCTCGGCCCGTGCCAGCGCCCAAGTCATTATCACACCCGCGCCCCCTGCGGCTAAGGTCCAGGGGCCCTCCCGAGAAGAGTTCCCGTCCGACGAACAGCAGATGAGGGGCCTCGATGAGCAGATCCAGGAGATCAAGTCAGACGCCCTCCGCATGTCGGCGGAGCTGAGCCAGCTGGAGGAGAAACTGCTGTACCCGTCTGGGACGCAGGTCGCGATCTTCGTCGGGCTGGCCAAGGGCGACAGGATGCGCCTCGACGCCGTGCGGCTCCAGATTGATGGCGAACTCGTTGCGCACTACATCTACAGCGCCAAAGAGCTCGAGGCCCTCCGCAAGGGCGGCGTGCAACGGATCTACGTCGGCAACGTGGCGACCGGGGATCACAAGCTGGACGTGCTTGTTGACGGCAAGCTTGAGGGTGGCGCGGACTTCAACCGCACCGCACAGTTTACTTTCCGCAAAGAAGTGAAGCCAAAGCTGGTCGGACTGACTCTGGCCGGACCGGGTTCCGGCAACAATCCGATCGCGCTTGGGGAATGGTAATCCATGCGAGTGACTCGCCGACTCATCGGACTCGGCCTAGTCCTGGGCCTTGCCGCCCGTCCCGTCACGGGCGGCGACTTGAGGGACCTCTATTTCGGCGAGGCGCTCTATCACGCCTACCAAGGACAGTTTTTCGATGCCATCCAGCGGCTCGACACCGAGCTCGCCATGTACCACGGACTCGACGAACCCGGGCTCGACACGCTTCATTTTCACGTCAACGACGCCGAATTCTCGGTCGGCGACTTCGAGCTCAACTACCGCATGCACCAACGCGCTGGGCGCGCCATCAAGGCAGTGCTCGAGGGCACCGTCGATGAAGCGGTACGAAACGAGGCCGCGTTCAGGCTCGCCCGCATCCTCTTCCAGAAGGGTCAATTCGATGATGCACTGCAGGCGCTGGCGCGGATCAAAGGTACGGTGCCCGACGAAATCAAGGGCGACGTCGAGTTCCTGCGGGCGAACGTCTATATGGCGACAGGCCAGCCGAGCGAGGCCGCTAAGGTGCTCGCGCAGCTAAAGAGCGATGAGAGCCTGGCCGGTTTTGTTGCCTACAACCTTGCCATCGCGCTGTTGCAGGACGGTCGAAAACAGGAAGCGATCGAGCAACTGGACAAGGCCGGGCAGCTACCGGTCGGTGATCCCGCCGGTCTCGCGATCCGCGACAAGTCGAACCTAGTGCTGGGTAGCATGTTGTTCGAATCCGGCAATTTTGAGCGGGCCAGGAAGTCACTGGACCGCGTCCATCTGGAGGGACCGTTCTCGAACCAGGCTCTGCTGCGGGCGGGCTGGGCCGAGGCCTCGGCCCAGCAGTATGGCCGTGCGC
>QHYQ01000195.1 GCA_003224175.1 Acidobacteriota bacterium | reverse complement strand
CCAGGCCCTCGAGCAGATGCGGCTCACGCTCAACGGCTCCGCGGATGTCGCCGAACTGATGCGCTTCCTGGAATCCAGCGAGCGTGGTGTAACCAAGTAGTGGCAGACGCTTCCGAAGGAAACATGCTCCCGCCAAGCGCAACCCTCCCCGGCAAATGGGGTTTGATTGCGGGGAATGGCCGGTTCCCTTTCTTAGTTCTTGAAGCCGCGAGGAGTCAGGGCATCGAAATGGCGGTAATAGCGCTCCGGGAGGAGGCTTCTCCGGAACTGGAGGCGATTGCCCAGCGGTTCCATTGGGTGAGTCTGGGAGAATTGAGTCGCGCTCTCGATTTGCTTCATCAGGAGGGCGTCACACGCGCGGTCATGGCCGGCCAGGTGAAGCACACTAAAATTTTTAGTTCGATTCGGCCGGACTGGAAGCTGGCTAAGCTGATATTTTCCTTGCCCAGAAAAAATACCGATTCGCTGATTGGCGCAGTGGCTCGCGTGCTCGAAGAGGAAGGCATTGAGCTCGTCGATTCGACCGCATTTCTGAAGCCGCTATTGCCCGAACCCGGCGTTCTCACTCGGCGTGCTCCGGATTTGCGCGAATCGTCTGATATTGCGTACGGCCTGGAAATCGCCCGTCATGTTGCCGGTCTCGATTTGGGCCAGACGGTCGTTATCAGCGACCGTGCTTGCGTCGCCGTCGAAGCCATGGAAGGAACCGACGAGACCATTGAACGCGCGGCGCGGCTCGCGGCGGGCAAACCGTTGGTTGTCGTAAAGGTCGCCAAGCCGCGTCAGGATATGCGTTTTGACGTACCCGTCGTGGGAATGCGGACCATCGAAACAATGAGGCGTTCCCGGGCCACAGCCCTCGCCATTGACGCGTGCCGGACTTTGCTTTTCGATCGCGCGCGCCTCATCGAGGCGGCCGACGAAGCGGGAATCGCCATGGAAGCTTTTGCGCCAGACGCTCAACCCAGTGGCCCGCCCGGTGGCCCGAATGATCGTTCCGGAGCAAAGGCCGGATGACCGACCGACGCGTCCGCGTGGCCGTGGTGGGAGTAGGTGATTTCGGGCGTAATCACGCGCGCGTCTATCGTCAGCTCGAAGGGGTGGAGCTCGTTGGCGTTTTGGATTCAGATTCTGAACGCGCGCACCGCATAGCGGACGAATTTGACACAAGCGTGCTCCCCGATCTTGGCTTTCTGAGCGGCCGCGTGGACGCCGTCAGCGTCGCGGTGCCCACAAGCGAGCATGCTCGCATCGGCTGTCTGCTGCTGGCGCAGGGAATGCCCTCGGGATTCCGGTCATTACGGATAAGGTTGATATCGCCCATGCGCGTCTGGAGTTCGCTTCCGGCGCCGTGGCCAATTTAACGGCCAGCCGCGTTTCCACCGAGCGCGTGCGCAAGCTCCGTTTCTTTCAGGAGCACGAATATATTTCGCTGGATTATGCCCGGCAGGATGCGCTGCGCATTCGCGTCCGGCACCCTGCTCCTCAGCCGCAATTCGATTTCGAGCCGATTCCGACACGCCCGGAGGAGCCCCTGGCAGCCGAGCTGCGTGCGTTCGTGGACGCGGTGCGCCATCGCACCGCGCCTCTCGTCGATGCGCGCGCTGGCCGCCGCGCTTTGGAACTGGCTGACAGGGTTATGGCGGGCATCCTGGAGCACAATCAGCGCGTCCAATTGGGTGCCTTCGCACCCCCTCGAGCAAATTGATGGTTCCAAGAAGTCTGGTTCCGCGCGACGCGCGCCTCGCAACCGAGAAAGCGGATGCTGCCCCTCCGCGCCGCCTCACGACCCTACTCGATGAACGCACCGTCGTAGCCGCGAATCTGCCGCGCGCGGAACTGCAAACTCACAGCTCCATTCCTGCGCATCTGCCGCTGGACGTGCTCGCCTCGCGTGTCGTCGTTCCCCGCGATATTCCGGCGATGCCGTTCGATCCCGCGATGCTCCATCCCGATTACGCGCCGGTTACCGTGCTCGACCACAGAATCACCGTGCCCCCGGCGTTGCCGGTCGTCGAACTCCAACCAAAAGGGCCCGTCTCACCCTACGAACTGCCCGACGTTCTCAAACCCGACGTTCTCACCACGGGTGACGTCAATCTCATGGTGGCGCGTGTGGAAACGCCACCGCGAGATTGGAACTGGATCGCCCGCTCCGGCTCGATCGCGCTTCACATCCTGTTCGTTAGTTTTCTTTTGCTGCAGACCAAGCTCTTTCCCTATCGTCCGCCTACGCAATCGGAAATCGATCTGGCCCGGCAGCAACTCAATTTCATCTATATGCCTCCGGACGTGCGCGGTTTGCCGCCGACGCCATCGCCGCCGCGCAGCCCGCAAATGCGCATCGATCCGCGTATCTTGCGCCAGATGGCGCCGCCGGTTGTTCCGCAACCTTTGCCGGGATCCAAGGAACCGGAACGCGTGCTGCGCGATACGCCCACGGAGCCGGCGCCAGAGCTGCCTGCAGCGCCTAAGCCGCAAGCGCAGACGCCGCCTGATTCTCGCGTCGATATGCCGAAGCCCCAGCCTCAAACCCAGACCCAAAATCGCCTCATTCTTCCGCAGATGAGTTCGCCTGGGCGCACGCTCGAGCAATCGGCGCAGCAGTCGCGCCAAAGCTCGAACAATGGGGTGGAAGGGTTCGGCGGACGTATACCCGGCGGCGGTGCACCTGCTTATGGGGGTGGCGGCGGGGGAGGCGGCGAGGGCTACGGCATGCTGCAGATGCTCACGCCCACCGAAGGCGTGGACTTCAGCGATTATCTGGCGCGCGTGGTTGCCAGCGTCAAGCGCAACTGGTACTCCGTCATGCCGGAGTCGGTGTATCTGGGTGAGAAAGGCCGTGTGGTCCTGCAATTCCGAATTGTGCGCACCGGCTCCGTCCCAGACGCCGAGCCACAGTTGATGTCCTCCTCGGGGAAGGAGCCGCTCGATCGCGCCGCATACTCCGCGATCCGTACTTCTTCTCCCTTTGAACCTCTGCCATCGGCCTTCAGCGGACCCTTTATCGAGTTGCGCTTCATCTTTTTGTACAATTTGCCTGTGAGCGCCGCGCAGTGAAGCCACGCGAGGCTCAGGCCGTGGGTTCGCTTCTTATCGCTGCTCTCTTTTTGCTCTATCTGCTGATTCGTTACTGGAAGCTGATTTGATCGGTTTGGTCATTCCCGCGCATTCCTCGGCGATACCAATTGAGCCATCCACGCTGCCCCTTGTGGCCATTCTCGGACCAACGGCTTCGGGGAAATCGGCGCTGGCGGTCGCCCTGGCCGAAAGATTGGGCGGCGAAGTTATCGCCTGCGATTCGACGCAGGTGTACTGCGGTTTTGATATCGGTACGGCGAAGCCATCAGCGGGCGAACGCCGCGATATTGCTCACCACATGATCGATCTGGTCCCGCCCACGGAAGTCTTCAGCGCCGGCGAGTATCGCAAGCGCGCGCTCGAAGTGCTCGCCGATTTGCGTCAACGCCATCGTCTCCCGATTTTTGCCGTCGGAACCGGGCTGTATTTCCGCGCTCTCATGGAGGGCTTGGCCGATGCGCCCACGCGCTCGGATCGGCTGCGTGCGAGGCTCAGTGTAACCGGCGCAAAGCGCGGCGCCGCACACTTGCACAAGATACTGCGTCGCCTCGATCCCGCCGCTGCCAAACGCATCTCGCCAAATGATCGCCAGAAGCTCGTTCGTGCCGTGGAGGTGTGTCTGCTGGCGGGACAACCCGTGAGTGAGTTGCATCAAGCTGGCCGCCGAGCCTTGCAAGGCTACGCCGCTTTGAAAATAGGTCTCAACCCTCCTCGTCAAGCCCTTTATGAGCGCATCGAGAGGCGCGTCCGACTCATGCTCGACCATGGCTGGAACGAGGAAGTCGCGGCTCTGATCGCGGAGGGTGCGCCGAAAGCCGCGAAGCCCTTCGAATTTATCGGCTATCGCGAGCTTCTGGCCCAATCCGAAACCGGCCAGCCGCTCTCGCATACGGTCGGGGCCATCGCTCAGGCCACTCGTCGCTACGCCAAGCGTCAACTCACCTGGTTTCGTCGCGAATCGGGCGTCCAGTGGTTTGCCGGTTTTGGTGACGCACCCGAAGTACTCTCAGCAGCGCTGAACTATCTGGAGGTTTTGCTGACGCAATCTCAGAGTGGCGCAGGGCAGACGGGACTGCGCGACGACGCGGTATAATTAGGCAGTGGGCATTTACGGGACGATCTTGGCGCACTCCCCCCTATCGGCCTCTTGCGGATCCAATCCGCGCATATCGCTTGTGTGTGCATGAAGACTCCAACGAACACAGACGTTCGGGAACGCGCGCTTTTGGTCGGACTAGGTTTGAAACGCGCCCCTCGCCTTCCCGGCCATTCCTCTGACGAGACTGCGCGCGAATCCCTCCAGGAACTCGGCGAATTGGCACGCAGCGCGGGCGCCGTTGTGGCCGGAAGCATTCTTCAGATGCGAGAGGCCATTGATCCCGCCTCCGTAGTCGGACGAGGCAAACTCGAAGAGATCCGGGCCGAGGCTCAAGCCCGGCAAGCGCCGCTGATTATCTTCGATCGCGAGCTCACTCCTGTACAGCAGCGCAATCTGGAGAGGGGCGTGGACCGCCGCGTGATCGATCGCACGCAACTGATCTTGGATATTTTTGCTCGTCATGCGCGCAGCCGCGAAGGACAGTTGCAGGTGGAATTGGCGCAGCTGAACTATCTGCTTCCGAGATTGGCGGGGGCCGGTCCCGAACTTTCTCGCCTCGGCGGCGGCATCGGCACCCGGGGTCCCGGTGAGCAAAAACTCGAAACCGACCGGCGGCGCATTCGTGACCGGGTGCGGCGCATCGGCGCCGCAATTGAAACGCTACGGCGGCAGCGCGCTCTGCGCCGCAATGCGCGTCAGTCCGTCCCGCTTGGAACCGTCGCCCTGGTGGGCTACACCAACGCCGGAAAATCGACGCTCTTTAACGCGCTTAGCCGCGCCGACGTCCTGGTTTCCTCGAAAATGTTCGCCACGCTCGATCCCACCGTCCGCGCAGTTCGCCTTCCCTCGAATCGCCGGGTTTTAGTTTCCGACACGGTTGGCTTCATTCGCGACCTGCCTAAAGGCTTGCTGGCGGCATTCCGCGCTACGCTGGAGGAAGTGCAGCAGGCAGCTTTGCTTCTCCAAGTCACGGACATATCGAACCCGCATCACGCCGAACAGGACGCCGAGGTAGACAAGGTTCTGGCTCAACTTGCGATGAGCGATCACCCCCGTATACACATCTTCAATAAGATTGATCGTTTGGATCTCGAGACGCGAAAGGCCATGTCCGCCAGCAACGGGAATGTCTTTGTTTCCGCGCTCGAAGGCATGGGCCTCGACCAGCTGCTGTGCCGCATCGATGAAATGATGACCGTTGACCCTGTAAGGCGGCTGCGCTTTTCCGTCCCACTCACCGAAGGCCGGAAATTGGCGCTGGTACACGGTCTGGGGCGCGTGCTACATAGCGAGCTTCACGATTCGAAGATGGTCATTGATGCCGAGCTCCCTGAGTCACTGGTCCGCCGCCTGCGCCTGACGCCGGTGGAGGGGTCGTAACTGGGCATGGGCAACAGGTTGGCTTTGTTTCTATTTGGTTAAAGCCTAAGTGCTTACTTCATGGTGCTGCTGTACTTCTGTGCAAATCCGCTCCGGCCGTTTGGCTGGCAATCTTGCATTGAAGAGCACTGCTGCTGGCCGCCGCCCTGCATTCAACTGCCATGTTATCTTGTACTTAGGGCATATTGGGGCTCGCTTGGAGGTCCCGCCGAGCTGTCGCCTCCCGCGCCATTAACTTGAAAGTAAAGGACGATTTCCACACGAAAATCCACAGGTTTTGGCCGTTTTTGCCCAGCGGGGCATATTAACAGGTGCGTAATAGTACGATTTCCCCGCCTTTTAAGCTGGTTGTCGCATCTCAGTAAACTGTTAACACTTTGAGTACACTTCAGCGTAACCCGGAAGCGCTCGTCCTAAAATCCATCCCAATCGGACTTGGTCGACCACAAGCCCCGCAATGGCAGCGCTTGCTATCGTTGACTGCCGGACCGATGGCAGACTATAGTGAAGTGGCATTCAGACTAGGTTAACGCATCTGCGGATGTGCTTGGCCTGGGTGCTCCATGAACCTTCCCAATAGCTTAACCATTCTACGTATCTTTTTCATACCGCTTTTGGTCGTAGTGCTGCTTACGCGCCAGCCAAACATAGTCTTCCTGAGCGTGCCCATGAATTTTGCCGTCTGGGGCGTCTTGATTTTACTACTCGCGGCGGCCACCGATTGGGCCGACGGATTCTATGCACGCCGTCGCGAAGAGGTGACCACCCTGGGCATTCTGCTCGATCCTATTGCCGACAAGCTCTTGATTTCCGCAGCGTTTATTTCGCTTGTGCAGATGCAGCTCGTCCCCGGCTGGATGGTGGTCATCATCATAGGCCGCGAAATCACCGTCCTCGGACTTCGCAATATCGCCTCCGCGGAGGGTTTCACGATTCCAGCCTCCGCGCTGGGTAAGACAAAAATGGTGCTGCAAGTGATCGCAGTTTGTGCGGTGATCCTGGGAGCGAAACATAGCGAGGTACGTCCCCTGGGCACCATTCTTGTCTGGCTGGTGGTGATGAGTGCGGTCGCCTCAGCGGTTCAATATTTTTCGAAGTTCTGGAGTCACCTGGACGACCGCGTAAAGCAGAGGCGGCATCTACGGCTGCTCGAACGCCGTAGAAAAGCACAGGATGCACCCACGCTCTGATCTCCCATTGTCAGACGAAGACCGGCGCGCTCTCCTCGTACGAGCACGCCGGGCCATCTTAGAAACTGTCTCCTCCCTGCGTCTTCCCGATCTGCCCCCTGCCGCAGGGCGCTTAGCTGACCCCGCGGGAGCGTTTGTGACCCTGCGCTGCAACGGGCGGCTGCGCAGCTGCATGGGCCGTACCGATGCTGTCCATGCCCTCGCGGAGACAGTCGTACAATGCGCGATCACCGCTGCTTTGCAGGATCCGCGGTTCGGACCTCTCTCCGCGGAAGAAATGACTGGGCTGGAAATCGAAATTTCGGTCGTTTCTGAACTGCGGCCGGCACGTCCGGAAGACATTGAGACCGGAATCCACGGGATCGTGGTTAGTCGTGGCGCCAGCCGCGGTTTGCTCTTGCCGCAAGTGGCCCTCGAACACAATTGGTCCACAATTCAATTTCTTGAGGCGGCCTGCCGGAAGGCCGGGTTAGAAGCGGGCGCCTGGCGTGATCCAGAAACGAAACTCTTTGCATTTACAGCGGAAGTGTTTTCGGAGATCGGTCTTGTCTCTCTAGACCAGCAGCCCGCTCGAGGGTGAATGGAACGCCCGGCTTGATGTTAGCGGGCTGTTTAGGATATGAGGCGCGCCCGGTAGCCCCAAGGGACCTACCCTCCGGGCAGGAGGCTCGGCTCGCGTTGAGGTTGCTTGATTATTCAAGCTCGACGTAATCGCCAGGGTACATTTGCTTCTTGCTCAGCGTAATCAATACGGTCGCGGCATTTTTGCCCACTCGCAGCACCACTCCTTCGCCGAGCACCTCACGTGGCAGTTCGGCCCCGAGGTAAGGGCGAGGCGTGGAGCCGAATCCGAGGATTTGATATGCGATTCGCGGCGTCTGGTAGTCGGTCTCACTGCTGTTGCCTTGATAGCGGAAGACGCGGAAGTAGTCACCGACCTTGACACCTTGGGCGCTGCCCAGGTTCACGTACACGATCGTCCCGTTGTGTGCCAACTCACCATAGTACCTGGTCGTGACGATCATCGCCTTGGCTTTGCCGCTGGGAGGCGCAAAGATATCGAAGCCCTCCTCGGATTTGATCATCGGAGCCGGTCGGGGCGCGAAGGGCTGCACTAAATCCGCGCGTTCCACATAGCCGCAAGTGAAGACTACTACGGCGGTGGAGGTGTCCGGCTGCACGTTAACTACCCGAACCCGTGCCTCGTCCTCGTAAGTTGTGCCCATCGCTTTGAGCAATTTATTCTGATATTGGAACCATTCGTATTGGAGATAGTCGCTCGGGTTGGGACGTATCACCTCGAATTCATCGCCTACCTTCACGCCCTGCGACGCGCCTTTATTCAAAAAGACGAGCTTGCCGTCGGCGTAGGTGATGCGGAAATAAGACTCTTCCCCAGAGATCACGTACGTGTCCGCGGGGACAGGGTCCGAAGTGACGATTCCGCTGCAATATACCTGTCTCTCGACGGCTACCGGGGATGTCGCTTGGGCATGTACTAGAGAAGCCATAACCCCCAGGAAAATAAGAACAAAGGACAATTTCCGCATCATCGTCGTGCTCCTCTTTGATTCGTCTGAAGCCTTCCTGGCGCAGATCATCGAATCGAAAATAGCAGGGGGTACTAGAACCGGTCAAGCTGCTCCCGCCTCTTGCTTTACACTTTCGATACCACATGATAGAAGCGCCCAGCGCCGGCGCGCCAAGCTTCAGCCGGTACGCTGACAGAGTCGCCCGGAGGCCGACATCGCCCGCGCTCCTGACGCTAACGTCCCTGCTTCGCGCCGCCTTGGCTCTGGTTCCCTTAAGCCGGCCTTCCCGAGACCGCGTGTCTTCGGAAACGACCGCGTCTGTGCCGTCGTAGCAGCACGAGCTGCCGCAGACGCCATCGGCCAGGTGAAGGCCGCCAGGAGAACTCCTGGAGGAGCGCATGTTATCGAATTGCGCCTGGATTTCCTGTCAGGTCGGGTGGAAATTGCCCGCTTACTCGGATGGCTCGCCCGCCAAGAAAAAATACCGACCTTCGTTGCTACATGTCGACGTCGCCAGGCCGGTGGGCACTTCAGAGGCAGCCGGGCAGACGAAATTGCCGTCTTGGAGCGGGCCGTGGCGGCGGGCTGCCGCTGGTGCGACGTCGAAATCGAAACTGCTGAGCAGCTTGGCGCCGATCAAGTGAAGGCCGCGCTCGCTCCGGCACGGCTGTTGATCTCCGCACATGATTTTCGGCGTTTGCCGCAAAACCTGCCGGCGATACTGAAACGCCTCGAAGCATATGGTGGAGGTGCGATAAAGATAGCCGCAGCGTGTCGCTCGCTGACTGAGGCGCGGCGGCTATTAGAACTCGCGCGCGGTCGTCCGGAGGTGGTGGTCGTCCCGATAGGCGAAGACATGCTCGGGGCACGCATCCTGGCCCTCCGCCAGGGCAGCGCGCTCGCTTACGCGCCCGTCGCCCAAAGCACGGCGCCTGGTCAAATCCCTTTTGAGGAGATCGAACGCGTCTATCGTCTTAGACGTCGTTTTGGCAAATCGAAGGCTGGCATTAATCCGCAGACCAAGCTTTACGGAGTCATCGGCGACCCCGTGGCGCATTCCCTGTCGCCGCTGCTGCACAATGCTGGCTTTGCCGCCCGCAACAAGAACGGCGTCTACGTCCCGTTTCACGTGCGCGACCTCCCTGATTTTGTCGCGGGCATCGGGCCGTTCCAGATCGCAGGGTTCAGCGTGACCCTCCCGCACAAGGAACGCATTCTGCGCTATCTCGATGACTGCGAACCTCTCGCGTCGGAAATCGGCGCGGTGAATACAGTCGTCGTGCGCAGAGGTAAACTGTACGGTTACAATACGGATTTCATCGGCGTCCTGCGGGCAATCGAGAGACGCTTGCCGCTTTCCTCCAGCTCTGTATTGCTGATCGGTGCGGGAGGAGCGGCCCGGGCCGCCGCTTTTGCACTGGCGCGCGCGGGCGCCGCCGTGAGCATCTGGGCCCGCCGTCCGCGACGTGCGCGCGCTTTGGCTTGGAAAGTTGGCGGCGAGGCGATCGATCGGCGGGAAATCGCGAGCCGATCCTTCGATGCCATCGTGAACTGCACGCCGGTCGGGTTGTATCCCGGTGGCGGCTCGCCGCTCGAGGCCCGCGAACTGAATTGCCGCCTGGTGATGGACCTGATCTATCGTCCGCTCAAGACGGAATTGTTGCGCCGCGCGGAACGCAGAGGAATTGAAACCATCTCGGGAGTGGACATGTTTGTCGCTCAAGGCGTTGCGCAGTGGGAGTTATGGATGGGCGAATCCGCCCCCGAAACCGTCATGCGCCGAGTCCTTCTGGCCGAGTTGCATAAGGAAGAGGCATCCCTCCGCCGATGATCGAGCCGGATTTTCAGACTTTTTGCCGCCTGGCCCGCCAGGGCAATCTGGTCCCCGTTTACGAAACCTTTACGGCCGACCTCCTCACCCCTGTGGGGGCCTACTTGCGGATGGCGCGCCACGCACGCTATGCCTGTCTGCTCGAAAGCGTGGAGGGCGGCGAGAAGATCGCTCGATACACCTTTGTCGGCGCCAACCCAACCGAAGTCTTTCGCTACGTCAACGGAGCCTGTGTACTGGAATCGGAGAGTCGCATCTCCTGGGTGCAATCTAATCCTCTCGATTTCCTGCGCAATCGCATTCAGCGTTACCGCCCGGTGCGCGTGCCCGGCCTGCCGCCGCTGGTGGCTGGGGCCATCGGCTACTTCGCTTACGATATCGTGCGCCTCTTCGAACGCATCCCAGACCGCTCGCAAAACGACCTCGGCACCGACGACGCTGTCATGATGTTCTATCTCGGCTTGGTCGTCTTCGATCATGTCCGCCATCGTGTTTGGGTCGTGCGCAACGTCTTCACCGAAGGTCCCGGCAGCCTCCGCTCGAAATATCGTGCCACCGTGCGCGAAATCTCCGAGACGCGCCGCTTGCTCGAGCTGCCCCTCGATCACAACCGGCGCAAGCCCAACCGCCCCGCCACGCGGCTGCGGGTGCAATCCAATTTCACGCGCTCGCGGTACCTCGCCGCCGTTCGCAAATCGAAGGAATACGTCCGCGCCGGAGACGTCTTCCAGGTGGTCATCAGCCAGCGATTCTCCGCGCGCACACTCGCCGATCCCTTCGACATTTATCGCGCTCTTCGCGTCCTCAATCCTTCGCCCTATATGTATTTTCTGAAACTCGGCGACACGGCCATCGTGGGCAGTTCGCCCGAATTGCTGCTCAAGGTACAGGGCCGCGACGCCTACTACCGGCCCATCGCTGGCACGCGCCCGCGTGGCAAGGACGAGAACGAAGACCAGCGGCTGGCCGCAGAGCTCGCCGCCGATCCCAAGGAGCGCGCCGAACACATCATGCTCGTGGACCTGGGCCGCAATGATCTCGGCCGCGTCTCCGAATACGGTTCGGTCCGCGTAGAACGGCTCGAATTCGTTGAGCACTATTCCCACGTTATGCATTTGGTCTCCACCCTCCGCAGCCGGCTTCGGCCCGACGTGGATTGTATTGACGCCCTCGCCGCCTGTTTCCCGGCGGGAACCGTCTCCGGTGCTCCCAAGGTCCGCGCCATGGAAATCATCGACGAGCTCGAACCCACACGCCGCGGCATCTACGCGGGCGCCATCCTGTATCTCGATTTCTCCGGCAATCTCGACTCCTGCATCGCCATTCGCACCATGGTCGTAAAGAGAGGGCTGGCTTGCGTGCAAGCCGGCGCCGGACTCGTCGCCGATTCCGTTCCCGAGCGCGAATATCAGGAAACGGTCAATAAGGCGCGCGCTTTGATTGCCGCACTGGAAGTGGCGCATGGCGGCGGTGATGGCAGGTCGCTTTCCCCGCGCGCCGCCGGCCACTCGCGCCGCCCCCGCCGCGCCCGAAGCGCCCGCGCAAAATAGCGCTTCGCCCGCAAATGCCGTAAGCTATTTCGTTAAGGTGTCATTCTGAGGATTCCGCCAGACCACCTACTTTGGATGTGACGCTCCTGCGCAGCGGAAGATGAGGAATCTGCTTTTGGATAATCATGATCCTGCTGATCGACAACTACGATTCGTTTACCTATAACCTGGCGCAATTCCTCGGGCAGCTAGGAGAAACGCTCGAAGTCCGCCGCAACGATCAGATCACGCTCGATCAAATCGCCGCGAAAAAGCCGCAGCGCATCGTGATCTCTCCGGGTCCCGGCGAGCCGCAAAACGCCGGAATTTGCGTGGACGTCATCCGCCAATTCGCGGGCAAAATACCTATCCTTGGAGTTTGTCTCGGCCATCAGGCTATTGGTTACGCTTTCGGCGGCAAAGTAGTGCGGGCCCCGGCTCTGATGCACGGAAAAACCAGCCGTATCCATCACGATCGCAAGACCATTTTTCGCAAACTTCCGCAGGACTTCGTGGCCACGCGCTACCATTCCTTGATCGTGCAAAAAAAAGGGCTGCCCCGCGAACTGCAAATCTCCGCGGAGACGGACGGCCTCATCATGGGCCTGCGCCACCGTAAGCTGCCCCTCGAAGGCGTGCAGTTCCATCCCGAATCCGTGCTCACCGAGGTGGGCATGCAGATGCTGCGCAACTTCCTCGCTCTTTAGTCCGAACGCGCGGAATCTCATTCTGAATCCGCCTTGGGCGGACGAGAATCCCTCCGAAGAGAATATGTGGGGAAGTTTTACTAGCGCGAAAATTCGATCAGCGCCTCCAGCTTCACTCGCGCCAATCCCGAATCGATCGCCTTCGCCGCCAGCCGCGCGCCCTTCCTGAAGTCCGCAGCGCGTCCCGCGGCCACCAGCGCCGCCGCCGCATTGATGCACACAAAATCCCGCCGCGGCCCGCGCTCGCCGTCGAGAATGCTGCGGATGATCTTCGCATTGGTGGCCGCATCGCCGCCGGCCAAAGCCTCGGGGCGTGCGGGCACCACCCCGAAATCCGGCGGCTTCACGCGGTAACGCTGCACGGAATGGGGGCGCACCTCCGCCACCTCCGTCTCGTCGCTTAGCGAAATTTCATCGATTCCGTCGACCCCGTGCACCACGAACGCGTGCTGCGTCTCGAGTTCCGCCAGCGCATGCCCCAGCTTTTCCACCAGCGCCGCCGCGGGCACGCCGATCACCTGCGCCGTCGCCCCTGCCGGATTGGTGAGCGGCCCCAGCAGATTGAAAACGGTGCGGCCTCCCGCCTCGCGACGCGCCGCGGCCGCATGGCGCATGGCCGTGTGCATGTTCGGCGCGAAGAGAAAACCGATGCCGATCTGATCGATGGCCGCGAGCGCCCGCTGCGGCGCGATATCAATCTTCACCCCCAGGGCCTCGAGCACGTCTGCCGACCCGCAGCGCGAACTGAAGGATCGGTTGCCATGCTTGGCCACGCGCACGCCCGCGCCGGCCACCACCAGCGCCGCCGCCGTCGACACATTAAATGTGCCGCCACCGTCGCCTCCTGTCCCGCATGTATCCACAAGCGGCGAGATCTGCGCCGGAGCACTTCGAGGACTCGCGCGCCGCCTCATGGCTCGCGCGAAGCCCACTAGTTCCTCCACGGCCTCGCCCTTGGCGCGCAGCGAGATCAGCAGGCCAACGATTTGCTCCCGGGCCAGGTGGCCTTCGAGCAGTTCGTCCATGACCTGTTCCGCCTCTTGCGCGGAAAGATCGCTCCCCGCCTCAACTCTGCGCAGCCACTCCACAATCATTTTCAGTCTTTCGCTGCTGACACAGACACTCTGTCTGTACCGTTATTCCTGCGCGGCCTTGCTCGGGCCGCCGCCTTCAGAGTAAACTGCCCCACTTTGGACGAACTCAAATTTTAGCATCGAGCGACACGCGTCGCCTCCGAAGACGAGGAAGCCGCACCCGGCCCGGCAGCAGAAAAATCAACGGCCCACGGATCATTCATGAAAATCCACGAATATCAGGCTAAGGAGATTTTCCGCCGTTTCGGCGTTCCCACGCCGCGCGGCGAGATGGTGACTACTGCCGAAGACGCGCGCAAGGTCGCGCAGAAGCTCGCTGTGCCTGTCGTGGTGGTGAAGGCGCAAATCCACGCCGGGGGGCGCGGCAAGGGCGGCGGCGTTAAGCTGGCGCGTTCCGCCGACGAAGCCGCGAAGCTCGCCTCGAAAATTCTAGGCATGAACCTGATCACGCCGACAGGCGCAGGCCGCCGTGCCCTTTCTGCAGTCGCTCTATCGCGCGTTCGTCGAAACCGATGCCTCGCTCGCGGAAATCAATCCGCTCGTGGTCACCGGCGATGGCCGGCTGATTGCCCTCGACGCCAAGATGAATTTCGACGACAACGCGCTCTATCGCCACAAGGATCTCCTGGAACTGCGCGACCTCGACGAGGAAGATCCGCTCGAAGTGCAAGCCTCGAATTACAAGCTCAACTACATCAAGCTCGACGGCACGGTCGGCTGCATGGTTAACGGCGCCGGTCTGGCCATGGCTACCATGGACATCATCAAGCTCGCCGGCGGCGCGCCGGCGAACTTTCTCGACGTAGGCGGCGGCGCCTCCGCCGACCAGGTGAAAAACGCTTTCAAAATCCTGACGAGCGACAAGGCAGTCCGCAGCGTCTTCATCAACATCTTCGGCGGAATCCTCCGCTGCGACGTCCTCGCCACCGGCGTGGTTGCCGCGGCGCGCGAGCTGCAAATGAAGCTCCCTGTGGTCGTGCGCATGGAGGGCACCAATGTCGAGGAGGGCCGCCAGATTCTGCGCGATTCCGGGCTAAACTTCACGATCGGCGAAAACATGAAGGACGGCGCGGAAAAAGCCGTGCGCCTCGCGGGAGGTGCGCGGTGAGCATTCTGGTAAATGAATTGACTCGCGTGATCGTGCAGGGCCTCACCGGCCGCGAAGGCGGCTTCCACGCGGGACAGATGATTACTTATGGCACCAAAGTGGTCGCCGGTGTCACCCCGGGCAAAGGCGGCACGCTGCACAACGATGTGCCCGTCTTCAACACCGTCGCCGAAGCGGCGCGCGAGACGCATGCCAATGCCGCCGCCATTTTCGTGCCTCCGCCGTTTGCCGCCGACGCGATACTCGAGTCTATCGATGCCGGCCTGCCGCTCGTCGTGTGCATCACCGAAGGCGTTCCCACGCTCGATATGGTGCGCGTGGCCGCCGCGCTCCGCGGCAGCCAGACTCGTCTCATCGGGCCCAATTGTCCCGGCATCATCTCACCGGGCAAATGCAAGATCGGCATCATGCCCGGACAGATTCACCGCGAGGGCCACGTCGGCGTCGTCAGCCGCAGCGGCACCCTGACCTATGAGGCCGTCGGCCAGCTCACCCATCTGGGCATCGGCCAATCCACGTGCATTGGCATTGGCGGCGATCCCATCATCGGCACATCGTTCCTCGATGCCATGCGCCTTTTCAACGATGATCCCGATACGCACGCCATCGTCATGATTGGCGAAATCGGGGGCAATGCCGAGCAGCAGGCCGCGGAATTCATTCGCGGGCGAGTGCGCAAGCCGGTGGTCGGCTTCATCGCCGGACAGACCGCGCCGCCCGGCCGCCGCATGGGTCATGCTGGAGCAATCATCAGCGGTGGCGCCGGCACGGCAAAAGAAAAATACGAAGTCATGGCCGCCGCAGGCATCCGTTGCGTGCAGAGTCCTGCCGATATCGGCCAGACTATGGCCGCCGCACTCGGCAAACCCGTCGCCCAATGACCATCCCTCGGGTGACGGTCATCGCGTGTAGCGCCGCCCTCTTGTCCCCAGTGGCTAGTGCGAGGGATCAAGGCGGCATCCGAAATCTGCGTCAGTTGTCATTCTGAGCGCAGCGAAGAATCTCTCTTAGGCTCATACTGGAACACGAGGAGAATCGTTTGCCCGAACCCAGACTCGAACGCACGCTCGCCATCATCAAGCCCGACGCCATGAGCCGCGGCCTCGCCGGAGACATCCTCTCGCGCATCCACCGCGCCGGCTTCTCTATCGTCGCGATCAAATCCCTGCGCCTCACTCCCTTCCAGGCCGAAGGCTTTTACGCCGTCCATCGCGGCAAAGGCTTTTTTGGCGAGCTCACTTCGTTTATGAGCTCCGGCAAAATTATCGTGATGGTCCTCGAAGCAGAAGGCGCTATCGCGCGCTGGCGCGACACCATGGGGGTTACCGATCCCGCGAAAGCATCGCCCGGCTCTATCCGCCGCGACCTCGGCACCAGCATTCAGAATAACTGCACTCACGGCTCCGACGCCGCCGACACCGCCGCCTTCGAAATTTCTTATTTTTTCGCCTCCCACGAACTGCTCTAACGATCAGCCCCGCATCACCAGACTCACTGGTTGACATGCGCCGCAGGCCGGGTATATGTACCTGCCCGGTCGGGAAGTCAAAATAGAAACTCCATTCTCGGCGCTTCAATCAAACCAAGGTTCAGGACAAGGAGGTACATATGGAACACGTTATTTCCAGCCTGTTGGGACGTTACGAGAGCGGCACACTCACCCGCCGCGAATTGATTCAGGGCTTGGCCATGCTCGCAGTCGCGAGCGAAACGGCATCGGCCGCGAATACCGGCTTTGCCGCCGCTACCATCAATCACGTTTCCATCCAAGTCAGCGATCTGAAACGTTCTGCGGAGTTTTACATGCGGGCGTTTGCTCTGCCAAAGCGCGTAGCGGCCAATCCTAGCGCCATCCGTTTAGGTGTCGGCCCGAGCCATCTCACCCTTCGGCAGGATAAGGTTGCGGGCCTCGTGGACCACTTTTGCATGGGAGTCGAGAAGTTCAATAGAGAGGCGGTCATTCGAGACTTGAAGGCGCGTGGTGTTACTCCGGAGCCCGACGAAAAGGGCTTTGCGGGATTTCACGTGAAGGATCCGGATGGATTCAGCGTTCAGCTCGGTGATTCTTCCGAATTTTAGCGATTCAGCCGTGGCGCACGCTCGGGTTGGCCATCGGGTCAGAACCCACCTCGCCGCCTTCGGAAACGGTTTTCAAGCGGCCCAGATAGTGACTCCATCCAGAATCATGCCCTTGGCGGGCTTCAGGCGGCAGCTCGCGATGGGTCAGCCGAAGCCGCGTGCCTTTATCTTCTGGCTTCAGATCAATTTCCACCCGGCTCGATCCTGCCGCCACGTTATATACGCCCCCTTCAAAGCCCCAGGTGAACACCACCCGCGAGTCAGTCACGACCTGGAGATATTCGCCTCGGATTACGTCTCGGCCATTTGGATCGACGCGGTAAATTCCGCCCGGCTTCGGATCGATTTCGGCACGAATCCCCATCCAGCGGATCATCTTTGTGGGATCAGTGAGAAATTTGAAAACCACCGAAGGCGGCGCGTCAATATAGAGTTCCTTGACGATGGGATCAGACGCCATGCGTGTCCTTCATCTCCGCCTCCGCCGCGGATTTCAGTTTGGTCAGCTTCTCGTCCCAGAATGTTTCCAGAAAACTCCGCAATTGCGCGAATCCCTGTGGACGGATGCGATAGAGCCGGCGAGTACCCTCTCTCCGTTCCATTAGCAGTCCCGCCTTGATGAGCACCCGGAAGTGTTGAGAGATAGCGGGCCGCGTGGTCCGAAAATGCCGGGAAATCTCCCCCGCGCGCAATTCCCTGCAACGAACCAGCTTCAGAATGGCGACGCGGCGCGGCTCCGCCAGCGCTCTCAAGATGGCCTGCGTTTGCTCCAAGCCGTCCTCATGCGAAGCCACGACTTCAGCTCCGGCTAATCCCCTGCCTGCGCAGTCTTTGCTCCGCGGATCTGGGCCAGCAGGTCATGAAAGCTGGGCTCTGACCATGTCTCCGCAATTTTTCCATCCACGATGCGATAGATGTGGTTCTCGGTCCAGAAGACCTTCTTGCCTGTCGCGGGGATTCCCTGGAATTCTCCCTTATGCACGGCCCGCGCTGTGTGTCGTTCCACAACGCGGTCGCCTTCTACGATTGTGTCGTTCACTTCCACATGCACGTCGCCAAAGGCCGCAAAGATCGCCCGGCCGACGTTCTTCTGGGCATCGCGTGTCCCGGCGGCAAAGGAAAGCCGGTGACATGCAGCACCGCGTCCGGCGTCCACGTTTCGTCCACGACGTCGATATTTGCATGATTCTTGAACTCCTCCAGGAAACGACGTACCGGCGCCACTTTCCTCGCCCGCAGATATTCGCTCATCTTCGTCCAGTAGTATTGGCGCCAGCCGCCGTTGATGGATTCATACTTCTCCGCGGGCACATTTGTTTGCACCATCGAGAGTTGCGTGCCTCGCCCGTCAAACATAGGAGTAAAGGTTAACGTCAGTTGCGAGAAGTGCCCAGCCGGCCAGGTCCTCGGAGCGCCAGGCTTGCACGATTCGGCGGTCTTGTTCAATTTCTTGCGTCGTTCCGCGGAGGTGTTCGACGTAGGCGGCGAAGCGTCCTCCGGCCTTGCGTTCAATTTTTGCCGGCGCGCCTGAGAATTCGGCGTGCTGCTTTTCGTCTATATAGGCTTCGAACACTTCATGAGGGGTCGCGTTCAGAAACACTTCGTGTGTGATGGTCTTGGTTTCCATTTGCCTCCGCTCCTTCGGCTGAATTTTCATGTCTGCCGCAGAGCGTTAAGTTAGTATACGCTTTCGTTAGTGTCAACTTAACTTAGTGCGAGGCTCGGAGAAGGCCCGGCACTTTGCGTCGGATCCTCGAAATCGCTCGACGTATTTCCTCGCGCGGTAAAACGACCATCCGATCAGGATGGTCGTCCCGAGCGACGAGCCGGAGCGCGGGATCGCTCTGAATCGGCTATTTACGTGTGCGGTAAAATAGAACATGCTCGGATTTTGTCCAACAACGCGTAGCGTCCAATTTCAAATGAGCGCCAACCTGCGCCTCGGTGACTGCCATCCTCCTGTCTTTATCGGCGGCCGACCTAACCTCTTTAGGATGATATTCTTGCATGGCCATAGGACGGAACTCCTTTGGAATGATATCGTTGTGAAAAAAAACGGGGGTGGGGGTCTCGAATCTCTCAAGCGATACTTTAAACACTTGCCGACGGCTGGCTTCACAGAACGAACACCGCGGGATCGCCCTGCAGCCCGAGCCGAATGAGCAGATACGAATTACTGGACTTGAAATAGTTTTAGAATGAGCACTTACGAAGAGAGTGGGAGGGGGCAATAGCCGCCTCAGCATTCTCTCGCAAAAGCGTAAAAATGGATCCGGCGCGTGAACTCGGAAAGTGGCTGGTACTCGGCGGGCTGATTCTGGCCGCCATCGGCGTCTTGTTTTTGCTCGGTGGGCGCCTGCCGTTGCGGCTCGGCCGATTGCCCGGCGACATCGCCATCGAGGGTAAGCGCGGCTCATTTTATTTTCCGGTGGTCACCTGCATTTTGTTGAGTGCGGCCCTGACTCTGGTCCTGTGGCTGGTATCTTTGTTTCGGAAATAAACTTGTGGCAAATAATTCAACGCAAATGAATTGGGCGCTGGCGACTCGCCGCAAATAATTCGCACGCATGGCCAAACCCTTTCAGCTTCCGCTGATGCCGCGCCGCACCATCTGGTCGGTGAGCGATCTCACCGCGCGCATCCGCGATCTGCTCGCCGGCGAGTTCACCGACGTTTTCGTCGAGGGCGAGGTCTCCAACGCGCACGCGGCGCAATCCGGCCATCTTTACTTCACGCTCAAGGACAATCTCGCACAGATCCGTTGCGTCTGTTTTCGCACGCAACTCGCGCGCCTGAAATTTCGCCCCGAAGACGGCCTGCACGTCACCGTGCGCGGCTCCATCAGCGTCTACGAAGCGCGCGGCGAATATCAATTTTATGTCGAACACGTGGACCCCGTCGGCTTGGGCGCACTACAGCTCGCCTTCGAGCAACTGAAAAAGCGCCTCGACGCCGAGGGCCTGTTCGATCCTGAGCGAAAAAAATCGCTTCCCGTGCTGCCGCTGTGCGTGGGACTGATCACATCGCCGCGCGGCGCCGCCGTGCGCGATATCGTGCGCATCCTGCAGCGGCGCTTCCCGAACCTTCACATTATCCTTTATCCCGTGCGTGTGCAGGGCGAAGGCGCGGCCGGCGAAGTTGTACAAGCCATTCGCTATTTCGATCGCAAGCAGCTCGCCGACGTTCTGATCCTCGCGCGCGGTGGCGGCTCGCTCGAGGATTTGTGGGCCTTCAACGAAGAGACCGTGGCGCGCGCGATTGTGGCGTGCACGATTCCGATTATCGCCGGCGTCGGCCACGAGACCGATTTCACCATCGCGGATTTCGCCGCCGATATCCGCGCGTCGACGCCTTCCGCCGCGGCGGAAATGGTCGTGCGCACGCGGCAGGAATTCGACGGCCATCTCAGCGACCTGCGCGAGAAAATCGCGCAACTCCTGCGCTATCGTGTGCTTCAGGCCAGTCACAAACTCCGCGAACTCGATCTGCATCGCGCCGCCCGGCGCCTGGAAGACGCTCTGCGCCGCAGGCGCCAGCATACCGATGACCTCGCCGCGCAGCTTGGCGCCGCGCTTCGCGGCCGCGTTGAAAGGCTGCAGCAGCGCCTGGAGCTGGCGATGTCGCGCCTTGCGGCTGTCGACTTTCGCGCGCGCCTCCGCGCCGCAGCCGTGCGCCTTGACCGGCGCACCGCCGAGCTCGGCGTCCGCGCGAGCCGCACGCTCACGGCAAAGGGTCAGCTCCTCGAAAAATTGCTCGTGCAGCTCGAAGAGCGCAGCCCTCTGCGCCTGCTGGAACGAGGCTATGCGATTTGCTACGACGCGTCCGGCAACGTCGTGCACTCCGCGGATCAAGTGGCGCTCGGCGATCGCATTCGCCTGCAACTCGCGCGGGGCCGCCTCGGCGCCGAAGTGCAAGAGAGAGAAGTCCGGGAGCGGGAAACAGGAGGGAGGAAACGCGGAACCATCTGAGCGCGAGATCGCGCCGCGAGAAAAAACAACAGGAAGAGACCGGCTACTCCTCCGACGAAGACGCTACTTTCAGCACAGCCAGGAACGCCTCTTGCGGGATGTCCACGCGGCCCACGCGTTTCATGCGTCGCTTGCCTTCCTTTTGTTTCTCGAGCAGCTTGCGTTTGCGCGTGATGTCGCCTCCGTAGCATTTGGCGAGGACGTTTTTCCGTATGGGACTGATCGTCTCGCGCGCGATCACGCGGCTGCCGATGGCCGCCTGCAGTGGAACTTCAAACATCTGCCGTGGAATCAGCTTGCGCAGCCGGGTGACCAGTTCGCGCCCGCGTTCGTAGGATTGCTCGCGGTGGCAGACCAGCGTCAGAGCGTCCACAGGCTCGCCGCCTACGAGCACGTCGAGCTTGACGAGATCGCCTTCGCGGTAGCCGGTCAGATGGTAGTCGAGCGAGGCGTATCCGCGCGAAACGCTTTTCAGGCGATCGTAGAAATCGAGCACGATTTCGTTGAGCGGCAATTCGTAAGTCAACATGACGCGCGTCGGCGAGAGATACTCGAAGCCCTTTTGCACGCCGCGTTTTTCTTCGCAGAGTTGCAGGATGGCGCCGACGGAATCGTCGGCGGTGATGATCATCGCAGTAATCACCGGCTCTTCGATCTTGGCGATTTGGCTGGGCGAGGGGAATTTGGTGGGATTGTCCACTTCGAGCACTTCGCCGCTCGTGGTCGTGATCCGATACCGCACGCTCGGAGCGGTGGTGATGAGGTCGATGCCGAACTCGCGTTCCAGGCGCTCCTGCACGATTTCCATGTGCAGCAGGCCAAGAAAGCCGCAGCGGAAGCCGAAGCCCAGGGCGACGGAGTTCTCCGGCTCGTAAAAGAACGCGGCGTCATTCAGTTGCAGTTTGCCGAGGGCGTCGCGCAGCGCTTCATAGTGGTGCGCTTGTACGGGATAAAGCCCGGCGAAGACCATGGGCTTGATGGCCTCGAAGCCGGGAAGGGCCGGCGCCGGACGCGCCGCTTCGATTACGGTGTCGCCGACGCGCGCGTCGGCCACGCGTTTGATATTGGCGATGACGAAGCCGACTTCGCCGGCGCTTAATTCTTCCAGGACCACCGGCTTGGGCGTGAGCGCACCGAGGCTCTCGACTTCGTAGACCTCGTTATTGAAACAAAGGCGTATTTGCTGATGTGGACGCAAGCAGCCATCAACCGCGCGGACGAGCACCACCGCGCCTCGATAGGCATCGAACCAGGAATCAAAGATGAGCGCGCGAAGCGGCGCTTCCGCCGAACCCGTCGGAGCCGGCACGCGGCTCACGACGGCCTCGAGCACTCTCTCCACGCCCTGGCCGCTCTTGGCACTGATGGCCAGGGCGTCCGCCGCGGGAATGGCCAGCACGCTTTCCATCTGCGCCTTCACCTCATCCGGCCGCGCGTTGGGCAGATCGATTTTGTTGATCACGGGAATGATGGTCAGATTGTGCTGTGCAGCGAGAAACGTGTTCGCCACGGTCTGCGCTTCCACGCCCTGGCTGGCATCCACCACCAGCAATGCTCCTTCGCAAGCGGAGAGGGCGCGCGAAACCTCATAGGAAAAGTCCACGTGGCCGGGAGTATCGATGAGGTTGAGCTGATATTCCTGGCCGTCTCCGGCGCGATAATGCAGGCGAATGCTCTTGGCTTTGATGGTGATGCCGCGCTCTTTTTCCAGATCCATGGAATCGAGTACCTGCGCGGTCATTTCGCGCTGGCTGAGCGCGCCGGTCAGTTCCAGCAGCCGATCGGCAAGCGTGGACTTGCCATGGTCGATGTGCGCGATGATGCAGAAGTTGCGGATGAAGCGGCAATCCATGAGGATAGGTTTCTCTCGGCGCGAGGCAATCGTGCCGCTCGCCACAACGAGGGAGCAAAGCGCCTGAGATACCTCAGTTTGCCACAATTAGATGCGAGCGGCCAGAAGAGTGCCCCAACTGCCCCCAAGAGGCCAAGAGGCCGGGCTTTTGCGTGGATCAGTTGACGTTGCGGCACCTGCGGTATGCCTTTGACGTTTTCGGCCGAATCTCGGACGGTATATATTGTCTTTGGCTCCGTCCCGTCAAACGAGTGGGACCGATCCCGGAAAGCTTCCGAAGATAGCGATGAGCGTTGACGTCAGCAAACACCTGGAGCGCGCCGCGCGGAGTCTCGAGAGGAACAGACTCGAAGACGCCGTGGAGGCCTACGAGGCGGTTCTGAGCGAAATACCGGGCCACTCGGAGGCTTTGCAAGCGCTGGGAGATCTGTACACGCGGCTCAGCCAGCCCGATCGCGCCGTCAAGTATTACGGCATGCTCTTCGACCGCTTTTTCGAGATGCACGAGGAAAACAAGGCGCTAGCCATCTATACGCGGGCGCTGAAAGGCATCCAACAGCCTCCGGAGCGCATGGCCCGATACGCTTTGCTGCTGCAGAAGCAAAATCGGCCGGACGAAGCTGTCGAGCAGTATTCATTCGCCTCAGAATTGTTTCTGGCACATGGAAATCGAGATGCCGCGCTCGACTGCTTGGAGCGCGTGGCGCAGCTCGATCCGGATAACTCCGGGCGCCAGTTAGCGTTTGCGGAACTGGCCGAGCAGATGGGCAAGAATGCAATTGCCGCGCGCGGATTACTGCGCGCAGGTCAGCTCGCAGAGGCCTCCGGCGATGCGGAAGCAGCTCTTAAGATAATGATGAGGGCACACGAACTCGTGCCGAAGGAGCGCGGCCCGGCGTTATTGTGTGCGCAGGCCCTTCTGCGCCGCAAAGACGCAGCAGCAGCGATGCAGTTGCTGGAGCCACTTGCTCGAGGCGAACAGGATCAGGCATTCCTGCGGACCTTTGGCGAGGCACTAACTTTCACCGGGGCTTTGGAGCGCGCGCGCGACATCCTCGAGCGGCTCCCCGCCGACCAATCCGAAACGGCCAATCGGATTTTTGAGCTGGCCGACCGCTATCTGGCGGCGCATCAGGATGGCGAAGCGGTGGCTTTGCTGAAAAAGGTTCAGGAAAAAATGGGGGCGGCGCACCGGGAGAACGATTTTGCCTCCAGGCTCGATGCTCTGGCGGATTCTCACGGCGGCTCCATTCCACTCGCCGAATTCTGGGCCGCTACCTATGCCCAGCTGAACCGCGAAACCAAATATTTCGACGCTCTGGTGCGGCTGTTTGATCTGTATATCGCCGCCGGGGACATACAGAATGCCTCCAAGACATTTGGAATGCTGGTTGATATCGATCCCTATGACGCGCGCAATCAGAAGCGCTTCAGCCTGATCGAAGCCCGTGGCGATCCTGCTTTTCTCTCCCATATTCGCAGCCGTCTGGGCCAAACGGCCACGCACGGCGCGGAAACGCCGCCGCCGCCGGCCGCGCAGGGCGCTTCGCTCCCCGCTTCCGAACAGAGGTCGGCTCAGCCAACGCTCGAAGATTTGATGGTGCAGGCAGAAATTTTTCTTCAGTACTCGCTGCAGCCCAAGGCCGTGGAGCGGCTGCAAAAAATTGCCGAGCTCTTTCCTGGAGAAGAGAAGCAGAACCAGCGCTTGCGCAATCTTTATCAGCTCGCGAACTGGTGGCCGGAAGGCTCCGCCGAGCCGCAGGCGTTGTCTGCGGAGCGCGCCGCGAGCCCCGCGCCGCCTGCCACGGATTCCGCAGACACCATGCGCGACCTGGCCAAAATTTCCGAGATCAGCCGGGCGTTGTTTCGGCTACCCTCGGCGCGGGCCATTCTTTCCGCCGGGATCAACGAGATCGGAACCCACCTGCGGGTCACGCGTTGCATCGCGGTTATCGGCCCCACGGGAAAGCCGCCCGAGTTAGCCTCCGAATTTTGCGCGCCGAATGTGGAGCCCGCCAATGGCGCTCTGCTGGTGAAATTGTTTAGCCAACTGGATCGCGCGGCGCCGGATGCGCTTGGAGGGCTACCTCTGCATGCTGCCGCGGCGCCGGTTCTGCGGGAACTGGGGCTCGAGACGGTCCTCGGCGTCGCTTTGATGGATCGTGAGAGGCAGAGCCAGGCCGGCATGGTGGTGGCGGGGTATGCCTCCGCGCACGCATGGCGGGCGCACGAAACCTACTTTTTGCAGGCGGTCGGGGACCAAATCCTTCTGGGCGTAAATCACACGCGCCGGCGCACGCAGACGCGCACGGTGGGAGTCGCGGACGAGAAAACCGGGCTGCTGGCACGAAGCTCCTACCAGGAATGTCTGCTCTCGGAGGCGCATCGCGCCAAGTCCAATGGCATTGCATTAGCGCTGACGTTAGTACAGATTGATGGCGGGCCTGAAGTGCTGCGGCAGCAGGGCGAGATACAACTCGAACGTTACGTGGAGCAACTCGCGCGCGCGTTCCACGCGCTCATCCGCCAGACAGACCTAGCGATCAAGTACACGGCCTGGACGATCGCCTTCATTCTGCCAGACACAGGGTTGGCCGGGGCGCAAATCCTGGCGGACAAGCTGCGCAAAGCGGCAGCGCACATCGCGCCGCCTTGGGACGGCGGGGTGCCGCTCAGTTTCAGCGCCAGCGTGGCGGAAGCTGTAGCTCGGCCCGATTATGACAGCGAGGACATTGTCACAGAGCTGATCAACCGCGCTGAAGCGGGCTTAGAGGAAGCACAGGGGCGGGGAGGGAACGTGGTGATTGCCTCCAGGCTCCGGGGAAAGTGACAAGAATGGCCATTGAAAAGCTCGGCGTAGTGGGTTGCGGTCTGATGGGTTCGGGCATTGCACAAACGGCTGCGCAGGCCGGTCTGCACGTGACTGTAAGAGAAGTCTCGACGGAATTGATCGACAAAGGTTTTGCCAACATCGACAAAAGTCTCGCACGGCTGCTGCAGCGGGGGACGCTCACTGCCGTGGAACGCGATGCCGCGCGCAACCGGCTGCAGAGAACAACCAAACTCGAAGACCTGGCAGGCTGCGACTTGATCATCGAGGCCATCACGGAGCAACTTGCCGCGAAAAGAGAACTGTTTCGAGCCCTGGATCAAGTCTGCCGACCGCAAACGATCTATGCCAGCAACACGTCTTCGCTGTCAATCACGGAAATGGCCGTAGCGACTCGGCGGCCCGAATGCTTCGTGGGCCTGCACTTTTTCAATCCGGTGCCCATTATGAAGCTTGTAGAGGTCATCCGAACCATTGCCACCGATCCCAGGGTTTACGAGGAGGTCGCCGCACTTGCCGGCCGGCTTGGAAAAACGGCCGTGCGCACGAGCGATCGAACCGGCTTCGTAGTCAATCGCTTGCTGGTTCCCTATTTGCTGGACGCCGTGCGTGCGCTGGAGGAAGGAGTGGCCGCCATCCCGGATATCGACCAGGCCATGAAATTGGGTTGCGGCCATCCCATGGGGCCGCTTACGCTGCTCGATTTTGTGGGGCTGGATACCACGTATTACATCGCCAACATCATGTACGACGAGTTCAAAGAGCGCCGCTTTGCTCCGCCGCCACTATTGAAGCGCATGGTCACGGCAGGTTGGAACGGGCGTAAGTCCGGGCGCGGCTTTTACGATTATAGCGATCCCGAAAACCCAAAACCGATGGCGCTCGTTTAGATGCCGGTTGGAAAGATCGTCTGAAGTGCAGCGGAGCCTTAGCGCATGCCCTATCAAAATCTGATCTTCGAGAAGAAAGAGCACATCGGCACCGTCACGTTCAACCGGCCCAAGCTGTTGAATGCCCTCAATCGGCAAACTATGGATGAGCTGGATGCGCTGCTCACAGAAGCTCGCAACGATAAGGATCTCCGCGTGCTGGTTCTTACGGGAGCGGGCGACAAGGCTTTCATCGCTGGAGCAGACATCAACGAGCTGGCACGCCTAACGCCGACCACCGGGCCCGAGACTTCTTTGCACGGCCAAGCCGTGCTGCATAGGCTCGAAACGCTGGGCAAGCCATCGATCGCCGCGGTCAACGGTTTTGCGCTCGGCGGCGGCTGCGAACTGGCACTGGCTTGCTCGATTCGCCTGGCGAGCCGGACGGCAAAATTCGGGCAGCCGGAAGTGAAATTGGGCATCATTCCTGGATACGGCGGGACCCAGCGGCTGGCACGGCTCTGCGGAAAAGGTGTTGCGCACGAGTTGTGCCTGAGCGGGGAGATGATTTCCGCCGAAGAGGCGCAACGGATCGGGCTCGTGAATCACGTTTACGAATCGGGGGAACTCTTGACGGCGGCGCAGTCCCTGGCCAGAAAGATCGCCGCGAACGCTCCCATGGCCGTGCAGCTCACCATGGAAGCAATTGAGCGTGGCCTGGAGATGCCGCAGGAGCAAGGCTTATTTCTGGAGGCCGCGCTCTTTGGAATGAGCTGCGCGACCGAGGACATGCGCGAAGGCACGCGGGCATTTCTCGAAAAGCGCGCCGCGCAATTTCAGGGCAAATGAGCAGGTCCTGATACAGGTGCAGAGATCGAATGAGCGACGATTTTCAGCCTAATGAGATTCGCGGCTCCTATGATGCATCGGGGATGCGCTTCGGCCTAGTGGTGAGCCGGTTCAATAGCTTCATCACCGAGCGGCTGCTGGCCGGCGCCATGGAGGCCCTGGAAAAGGGCGGCGCATCCGCGGAGCAAACCGACTTGGTGCGCGTGCCGGGCTCGTTTGAAATTCCGCTGGCGGCTAAGAAGATGGCGTTGGCGCGGCGTTACGATGCCATCATCGCCATCGGCTGCGTACTGCGCGGCGAGACGGCGCATTTTGATTACGTCGCCACGGAGGCGGCGCGCGGCGTGCAACTGGCGCAAATGGATACCGGCGTGCCGATCATCTTTTGCGTGCTGACTTGCGATACGCTCGAGCAGGCAATTGACCGAGCGGGACTGAAGAGCGGAAACAAGGGTTATGAGGCAGGGCTAGCAGCGCTGGAAATGGCGTGTTTATCGAGCCAGCTTCGGGCGGCCGCTCCCATTTCTGCCGTGCGCATGCGAAAGCGCCGTTAAGATGCCGCAGCGGCATAAGGCCCGGCAGTATGCGCTGCAGATGCTGTTTCAATGGGAGATCGGAAGGCAGGAGCCGCGGCGCATCGAGGAAGGTTTCTGGCGCATTGCTCGCGCGGAGAAGAGCACTCGGGCCTTTGCCAACGATCTCTTCGAGGGGGTCGTCAAAAACGCAGCGGAACTCGATGCTCTGGTTACAGCACACATCGAGAACTGGCGCCTGGAAAGACTCGCGCTCATCGATCGGGCTATCCTGCGCCTGGGCGTGCACGAACTGCGCTCGGGGAAGACTCCGCGCAAGGTGGTGGTAAACGAAGCCGTGGAACTGGCCAAGACCTTTTCCTCCGAAGAGGCAGCCGGCTTTGTGAATGGGGTTCTCGATTCCGTCCTGCACGCTCTGCCCGAAAAAATAAAACAAGACAGGGACCTTAAGTAACTGCGGCACCATCATCGCCTGCCCGTAGTACGTTCGTACCAGAAACAATGTGAATACACCGCGAAACTTTCCGACGAGGGTCGTGTTTTTTCTAGTGCAAGCTGGTTCCACCCATTTGAGTTCTAAAGGAGGAAATCGTGAAGCTCATTACGATAAAAATAGGCCTTAGTGTGTTCGCGATCGCCGGACTGATGGCGGCGAGCGCGTGGGCGCAGAATTCAAGCAGCACGGAGCCGGGCGATGTGCGGAGCGACACCCACGATATCCGGAAGGATCGGCGGGACGTGCGGCAGGATGTGCGCGATCGCAACGCGGATAACCGCGATATTCGGCAGGATCGGCGCGATGTCCGCTCGGATCGAAGCCAGCTCCAGAAGGACAAGTCGCAGTACGGCGCCAATAGCTCCCAGGCTAAAGCGGATCGAAGGGATATTCGCGCCGATAAAAGGGACATTCATCACGATGTGAAGGATCGAAACCAGGACCGGCGCGACATCCACCACGATCGTAAAGATCTGCGGCAGGATCGTCGCGACCGTCGCCATGACGTGGCTGTGCGTTAGGCCAAGTTCTCTGGCGCGCGATTACGGCGGGCCGGCCCTCGGGCCGGTCCGTTTGCGCGAATCACGCTTCCAAGAAACCTTCCATAATGTTGACGGCAGTGCCGCTCACGCGCGGCACAAGCTTCCCATGCTGCGCCAGCACCTCTACGCGTATGCGGCTGGGACGCTGCATTTCGATGCCTTGATGAATCTCCAGGGGAGTCGCCAGTTTGAGGCGCCCTTGGTGCACGAGATAGGCGCCTAGCGAACCGGCTGCCGACCCGGTCGCGGGATCTTCCCCGATTGCCCAAGTCAGAATGCCGCGCGCAAAGACGGTATTTCCACTTTCGGCCGTGAAGCAATAGGCCATGTTTCCCGAATCGCGAAGCACGCTCCGCAGAGCGGCCGGGTTCGGCTCGATGCTTTGCAAAGCGGAACGCCGCCGCAGCGGAACGATAAGATTGAAGATTCCCGTAGAGACGCATTCGATCGGCAGCGACGGATCGAAGTCACGTGGGCCTAGGGCGAGTGCGCGAGCGAGGGCGCCGCGATCCATACGCGCGGCGCGGAATTCCGCCTGCTTTTGGGTCATGGCCACGCGGAGAGGCCGACCCTCATGGAAGGTGATCTCGACGGGCAGAACGCCAGCGCCTGTTTGCTGCAGGACGTGAACGCCGCCTTCTTGGGCCGGCACCACGCCGAGTTGCGCAAGAAGAAACCACGTGCCGATCACCGGATGGCCGGCCAGCGGCAGTTCGCGTTGAGTGGTGAAAATGCGCAGGCGGGCGAGTGCGCGATTGCCAGTGGGCTTCTGTACGAATACCGTCTCGGAAAGATTCATCTCTCGCGCGATGGCCTGCATCCGCCGAGGCGAGAGGCCATCGCCGTCGGTGATGACCGCGAGGGGATTGCCGGCAAGCGGCTTATCCGTGAAGACGTCGAGCTGGTAAAAATGGCGCCTCATTTTTTCACACTGCCTGTACCAGG
The DNA here is from genome assembly GCA_003224175.1 of Acidobacteriota bacterium. Taxonomy (GTDB): domain Bacteria; phylum Acidobacteriota; class Terriglobia; order Acidiferrales; family UBA7541; genus Palsa-189. The sequence continues at coordinate 566 of QHYQ01000195.1, read as the reverse complement.
GCGCTGACTTCATTCAGGAGCCGCTGCGTGTTTTCGACGCGCGTCGTCTCCGAGTAAACGCGGAGCATATTCTCAGTGCCGGAGGCGCGGACCATCACCCATCCCACGTCACCCACGTATAACTTGATGCCGTCGAGATCTTCGCGGCGAACCACGGGCCAGCCACCCAGCCGGACGACATTGGAATCAGCGAAATATTCAAGGGCACGCTCTTTTTGGCCGGAGCGCAATTCCAGATCCACGCGGCCGTAGTGGTGTTCGCCGAATTCGGAATGCAAATGAGCGACGAGCGCGCCAAGCGACATGCGATGCCAAGCCATGACTTCGGCGAGGAGCAGTGCGCTTACCGTGGCGTCGCGCTCGGGCAGATAAAGCTTGGTGCCAATGCCCCCGGATTCTTCGCCTCCCACCAGAATGTCGCCCTCGAGCATCAATTCACAGATGTATTTGAAGCCGACAGGTACTTCGTGAACGCGTCGGCCGTAACGCGAGGCGATTTTATCGAGCAGCTTGGTGGTGGAGAAAGTCTTGGCCAGGTCGCCGCTGACCTGCCGCGTGCCGGCGAG